>JBEEMN010000162.1:0-4540 GCA_041192625.1 Armatimonadota bacterium | reverse complement strand
AAGCTGCGTGAGCGCCTGATGAAGGAACTTGAGTCCAATGTCGCGCTGCGTGTTGAGGAAACCGAATCTTCGGATGCATTCCGTGTCTTCGGACGTGGCGAGCTTCACCTTGCTGTGTTGATTGAAACGATGCGACGTGAGGGCTATGAGCTCCAGGTCTCGATGGCAGAAGTTATCTACCGTGATTCTCCAAAGGGCCGAACAGAACCGTTTGAGCGTGTTCTGATCAGCGTCCAGGATGAGTACGTTGGTGCAGTCGTCCAGACACTTGGCGAGCGCAAAGGTGAGCTGCAGGACATGCGTCCTAACGACAAGGGTGGTACCCGTCTCGAGTTTGTTATTCCAACGCGTGGTCTTCTCGGCTTCCGTGGGATGTTTATGACGCTTACCCGTGGTACCGGCGTTATGAGCACCATCCTCGAAGGTTACAAGCCTTTCGCTGGTGAAATGGACAAGATTCGCCGTGGATCACTGATCGCATCCGATAGCGGCCAGACGACGACCTTTGGTCTCGCAAATGCCGAGGAACGTGGGATTTTGTTCATCCCAAGTCAGATGCAGGTCTATGCAGGCATGATTGTCGGCAAGCATCAGCGTGAAGGCGACCTCGTTGTCAATGTCTGTAAAGTCAAGCAGCTGACGAACATGCGTAGCTCGACATCCGATGTTGGTATTCGTCTGACGACCCCAACGACGATGAGTCTTGACCGTAGCCTTGAGTACATCGGCCCGGATGACCTCGTGGAAGTCACTCCAAAGAGTGTCCGGATGCGTAAGAAGGAACTGGATGCAGGAATGCGCCGCCGCTCTGAAAAGCGCGGTGATTAGGAGTCCCGCAGGGGGACAGTGAAGGTACACTGTGGTGGTTAGGCCACCACAGTGGCCGTTTTTTTGTGTCGGGAGAAGTAGGCTAAACCCATGAAGATGCAAGAGTTTCAGGCAAAGGATCTGCTCCGCAAATACGGAGTTCCAACGCCCAAGGGAATCGTTTGTACAACAGTAGAAGAAGTTGCTGCTGCTGCTACCGAGCTCGGTGGAGCTGCAGTCGTCAAAGCGCAGGTTCTCGCCGGTGGACGTGGAAAAGCTGGTGCTGTCAAAGTTGGCAAAACACCGGAAGCATGTGCTGAGTTCGCAGGTAAGATCCTGGGCACCAAGCTCTATTTTGAGCAAGCCAAGAGCGATCTGCACATCGGAACCGTTCTTGTAGAAGAGCTGCTTGACATCGCCAAGGAATACTACGTCGGCGTCGTTGTCGACCGTGATTCCCAGCGCAATGTTCTGATTGTCAGCTCCCAAGGCGGCATGGACATCGAAGAAGTCGCACACCACCACCCGGATGCCATCGGACGTCTCCCGATTGACCCGGTAACCGGTCTGCGCGACTATGACATCCGCCACGTAGCAAAGCTCGGTGGAATTCCTGCAAGTGAGCTCCCGCAGCTCGCTCCTTTCCTTCGCTTGCTGGTCAAGGCTGTGATCGAAGGCGATGGCACCCTCGCTGAAATCAACCCGCTTGTTGTGACATCCGCAGGCGAATTCATCGCTGGCGATGCCAAAATCGAAATCGATGACAACGCGATGTACCGTCATCCAGACTTCGCTGCGCTTGTTGGCGAATCGGATGAAATGGATGATTACGAGAAGGAAGCACGCCGCCGCGGTATCGCTAACTACGTCCACCTGGATGGCAATGTAGGCATCATCGGCAACGGTGCTGGCCTCGTCATGGGAACCATGGATGAAGTGAAGCGTGCTGGTGGAATTCCTGCAAACTTTCTCGATATCGGTGGTGGAGCCAAGGCTGAGCTCGTCCGCAATTCGCTGGACCTCGTCCTCTCTGACCCAAATGTCAAGGGTGTGCTGATCAACATCTTCGGTGGAATCACCCGTGGAGATGAAGTCGCAAAGGGCATCATCGAAGGCTGTGCATCCCTCGATATCAAGGTCCCCCTGGTTGTCCGCCTCGCAGGAACCAATGCCGAAGAAGGCCTTGCATTGCTCAAGGACACAGACCTGATTCCTGCAGCTACGATGCAGGAAGCCGCACAGAAGATTGTCAGCCTGGTCGGAAACGACTAGACACGCTCAGGCCGCATTAGAGGAGATACCGATATGGCAAAGTGGGAATACACCATCCGAACGACGACCGGCGAAGACATGGATGAAGACATGGAAATGATGAATGAGCTCGGCGCTGAAGGCTGGGAGCTTCTGCAGGTCGTAAACACCGAGGTGTTTGTGGATGCCGATAACGGTCAAGAAGAAGGCCAGGACTCTGAAGTCGTGGAAGTTCTCTTCAACTACTTCTTCAAGCGGTCAATCGATTAGCATAAGAGGATAAGCAATGTCGATTTTGATTAACAAAGATACCAAGGTTGTCGTCTCCGGCATCACTGGACGGGAAGGCACCTTCCATAGCGGCCAGATGCTTGCTTACGGAACACAGGTTGTTGCAGGTGTAACTCCAGGCAAGGGTGGCCAGACATGGACATCCACCTGCGGAACCTACACCGTCCCCGTCTTTGACACCGTCAAGGAAGCTGTGGATGCGACCGGCGCAAATGCACACTTTGTTGTGGTTCCGCCACGCTTCGCTGCAGAGTCCATCGTTGAGGGTGCCGCAAGCGGCGTCGAGCTCATCGTCTGCATCACGGATGGCATTCCACAGCAAGACATGGTCACCGCGACCGACTACATCAAGCGCACCAAGGGCGTCAAGGTCATCGGGTCCAACTGCCCTGGCCTGCTCTCCGTCGACCAGGCGAAGATCGGTATCATCCCGCAAAACATCTTCACCGCAGGTCCAGTCGGATTGGTTTCCCGCTCTGGCACCATGACCTACGAAATCGTGGATGCTTTGACACGTGCAGGTATTGGACAGACAAGTGCTGTCGGTATCGGTGGTGACCCAATTCTGGGAATGCGCTTCGTGGATGTCCTTGCAGAGTTCGAAAAGGACCCTGAGACCAAGGTTGTCGTGATGGTGGGTGAGATCGGCGGCTCTGATGAAGAAGCTGGCGCAGAATTCATCAAGACCATGACCAAGCCTGTCATCGGCTTTATCGGTGGACGCTCCGCACCTCCAGGCAAGCGCATGGGCCACGCTGGCGCAATCGTCAGCGGCAATAGCGGCTCCGCCGAGAGCAAGATTGAAGCGCTCAACGCAGCGGGTGTACCAGTTGCAGACTCGACCAATGAGATTCCTGGTCTGGTCAAGGAAGCCCTCGCAAAGCTCGGCTAGTGCCGGCTGCGTGAATGAAACCAAATGGGGTGGCAGAAATGCCTCCCCATTTTTTCGTGTTTCTTGGGTCGCATCCGCCAGTAGGCCATCGTGCTAGAATCTGACATGTCTTTTTTAGATACACAATCGCAAGCGTGGGACTCCGGTTTCTGGGAGTTTTCTCTCGTTTTTGAAGATCTAAATGATGCCGATCTCTGGGTTCGTCCACACGCAAACCTGCTCAGCATCGGCGAAATCGCCTGTCACATCGTTTATTGCTTGACGTCTTACGCCAGTCAAGTCGTGTCTGCTCCGATGTTGGTGTCGCCACTTGCCGTCAAGGATGCCTCGTACTACCTGACGACGGTTGGCGCTCCGGTTCAGCTCGCGATGAGCGTCGCCGATGTTGCTGCAGAAGTCGATCGTGTCCAACGGGATGTGAAAGCAGTCTTCCTGGCATCCACTTCCGAACGGGATGACACTCTCGCATTCAATGGACCAGGAGAGACATTTGGTCAGTTTGCCGACTATATGGTCTTCCATATCGCGTATCACACCGGCCAGGCGTTCTCGGTTCGGCACCTTATGGGCCACAAAACCAACGATAATTAAGTCTGTGGGAAGCTCTGTCGTTCCTGAAGACAAGCCGATGCTAAACCCGGATGCCTTGCGTGACAGTGTTGCCTTCTCAGTGCTGCTTGCGCGGGAGTCGTTGGAAGTCGCTGCGAACGCAGCTGACAAATCCATTGTGATGGATGAAGCGGTCTCGGCGGCTCTGGATGCAGCAGCTGCTTACATCGCTGGTGGTACACGCAATGTTGCGATGCGTAAAGCAGCCATGGATGCGTTTCGCTTAGCACAGTCTATTGGGTGTGGTCCGATGTTTCATGCTATCCATGCGGCAAGCGCGGCTGTGGGCGCTGCGTTTTTACATCCACCTGGCGGCGGCACGGATGCTCACCAGACAAAACACATCTTGGGCGCAGCAGTGCACTACGTTCTTTGCATCGAAGCGAGTGGTCGGGATTCGATGGCTGCGCTTGACTCGGTTGTGCAGCGGGCTCCGGATGCGATAAAGGTGCTTCTTCGGATGTACCCGGAGCCTCTCGCCGGAAAGCAGCGCTATGGCGCAGTGCTGTTGATGCTCTACCAAGCCATCACGCAATCTGAATAGGGGTTTTGTAAAGTTAGCGGGCATCCACAAAAATGGCAATCGCCGCAGCTTGCGTTGCGGTGTGTGTCAGTGAAATGTGGACGGACCCGGTGCCGGCGAGGGGTGCCGCACGGCCGTAGAGAGTGACGTATGGCTGCCCGGATGCG
>JBEEMN010000161.1:0-4544 GCA_041192625.1 Armatimonadota bacterium | reverse complement strand
CAGCGAATCCTAACAGCAAGGAATCTGTTGCTGTTCAAATGAACCGTGCAGCGGCGTACTTGCAAATGACACCTCCAGATTACAAGGCTGCGCTAGCAGACTTGAATGTGGTGATTACCAAGACCCCGATGGACATCGAGACGGTCCGGATCCGCCTTCAAGTCAACCAGGCACTGAAGGACTACCCGGCGACGATCTTGGATGCGAACAAAATCCTGATGCTCGCCGGTAAACCAGACACAGATGCGCTCATCGCTCGTGCGAACGCCAATACAATTATTGGAACATCCAAAGTGGCAACCCCATCCAAGGGCACTGCTGAGCTGGATGCCGCGATCGCTGACTACACAGTGCTCATTACGGCGAAGCCAACAGATCCGACATTGCTAATCAACCGTGGAATTGCATATGTCAGAAAGTCTGGACGAAAGTCGATCCCTGAGATTCAGAAGGCGATTGCGGACTTTGATGCGGCCATTAAGCTGAAAGCAGACATGCCAGAGGCTTGGGATCGTCTGGCGCGCGCCTACGATGACTTTGGTCTGAACAGCGATCCTGATCAGGAAATGGCTTGGACGAAGGCGATTGATGCGTACACCAAGTATGCAGCGTTGCCAGGGGTGGCCCCAGCGGATGCAGAGACAGCTAAGAAGCGTGCTGCCGCGCTCAAGGAAGCCCTGAACGGCTAAGCTGACTGAGCTCACGGTTTGAACACAGCCCTCCGGAATCCCGGAGGGTTTTTCTTCTTTGAGGAAGAGGAAATATGAGCCATTCTTCGACTCACGTAAACTGCTCAGATGCATACAACAGAAGTCTGTCTGTTGAAATCGTCCCGTAAGGATCAGCCATTAAACATCAAAGCCCCCCCGATAAATCGGAGGGGCACTTGGTAGCGGCGACGGGACTCGAACCCATGACCTAGGGGTTATGAATCCCTCGCTCTAACCAGCTGAGCTACACCGCCAAGGCACTGAGCATAATACCGCCCATCCCGAAAAAGCGGCAACGCAAATGTTTGATTTTCGTGTCCATTTTCTATTGCATAATGGTTTCCTCACGCAAGACAAGCCGTCACAAAGCCGTAATCGGATACGATATAGAACTGTGAGTTCAGCAGAAGACCAGTCCGCATTGCATGACATGCTTATTGCGGATGCAATTAAATCAGCAATCCAGGAAGATGTCGGTTCCGGTGACATCACATCCCTTGTCTGTATCCCCTCTACCACCCATGCCACCGCTAAGTTCATCGCCAAAGCAAGCGGGATCATCTCAGGTATTGAGGTTGCCGCTCGCGTCCTCTCTTCGGTTGACCCCACAATCGTAACGAACATCCTCATCCCAGATGGCGCACCCGTGGCAAAAGGCGACATCATCGCTATTGCAAATGGCCCGGCCCGCTCGATGCTAACGGCGGAACGGACCGCGCTCAACTTCCTGCAGCGGATGTCCGGAATTGCCACCGCTACAGACACCTATGTTGCCGCAACCAACGGAACAAAGGCCATCATTCTCGACACACGCAAAACGGCACCGGGCCTCCGGGTAACCGATAAGCTCGCCGTTGTCCACGGAGGTGGTTCAAACCACCGCTTTGGGCTCTACGACATGGCGATGCTCAAGAACAACCACATCACCGCCTGTGGAAGTATCACGGCAGCTGTCGATGCTCTCCGAGCCAAGACCCAGGTCCCAATCGAAGTCGAAGTCCGGACCTTTGATGAGCTAAACGAAGCACTCTCCCTAAACATCGAGCGAATTATGCTCGACCATTTCAACCTCGATGACATGCGCCGCGCCGTTGAAATCGCAGCTGGACGCACTCCCCTTGAAGCAAGCGGAAACATGACCATTGAGCGTATCCCAGCCGTCGCCGCCACCGGCGTCGACTTCATCTCTGTCGGAGCCCTGACCCATAGCGTCACCGCCCTCGACATCAGCTTTACTTTTGACCCTACGCACTGAAATCAACGGAACCGAACACCAATGCCAAACGACCTGCTTACTGCCGATGCCATTTATGCAAAGCTCCACGCCAACCTCGCGGAAATCGTCCCAGATGTGATGCTACGCCGCAAGGCCGAAGCCGCCGCACAGATTGAAGTCCTCAAGCGGGAACGCAATGCCATCGTGCTCGGCCACAACTACATGGAGCCATCGCTTTTCCACTCCATCCCCGACTACCGCGGTGACTCCCTTGAACTTAGCCGTGTCGCAGCCACCACAGCTGCGGACATCATCGTGTTCTGCGGCGTCCGCTTTATGGCCGAGACAGCAAAGATCCTGAACCCAAGCAAAACCGTCCTCATACCAAGCAGTAAGGCCGGTTGTTCGCTCGCAGAGTCCATTACGGCGCAGGATGTCCGCGATCTCCGCGCGATGTACCCTGGCGTGCCCATCGTCACGTACATCAATACCTATGCCGATGTCAAAGCGGAGTGCGATATCTGCTGTACCAGCGGGAATGCGGTTGCCGTTGTTGAATCCCTCGGCAGCGAACAGGTTATCTTTCTCCCGGATGAGTTCCTCGCACGCAATGTTGCCCGCGAAACGGGAAAGCACATCATCTTCCCCGTGAAGGGTGCCGGACATGGACCGGATGTCGGTGACACAACCCTCGATGTCAAAATGATTGGCTGGCGCGGACGCTGTGAAGTCCATGAGCAGTTCAACATCAGGGATATCAAGCAGGTCCGCTCACAGGTCCCGGATGTCCTCGTGCTTAGCCATCCAGAGTGCCCACCGGATGTCGTAGAAGCAAGCGACTACTCTGGCTCGACCACCGCGATGATCCGCTACGTTGAGAAGAACAAGGGCCGCAAATTCCTCATTCTGACCGAATGCTCGATGGCAGATAACATCCTCGCAAGCGCACCAGAAGCCGAGATGCTCCGGATGTGCTCGGTTCGCTGTCCGCACATGGCCGAGATTACCGTCGAGGACACTCTCCTCGCTCTGCTGAAGACCCAGTTCGTCGTCGATGTCCCAGAAGATATCCGTGTCCGAGCGTATAAATCAGTTGAGCGGATGCTGCAAATCGGGCATACGGGTCCCAAGGACTAAGATGTGGCAACCATCAACGCGGATGTCCTAATCATCGGGTGTGGTATTGCAGGGGGCATCACGGCGCTACGTCTCGCCGATGCCGGTGTCCCTGTTGTCATCGCTACACGCAGCCAAGACCCTGCGGAAAGCAATACGTTCTGGTCCCAAGGTGGAATTATCTTTGAGGGTCAGGAAGACACGCCGGAGCGCCTTGCAAAGGACATCTTGGCCGCCGGTGCGGGACTCTCTAACCCGGATGCTGTCAAAGTCCTTGCTGAAAACGGCCCGCGGTTGCTTGAAGATGTCCTGATCAACCGCCTCGGTATCGAATTTGATGTTGAAGGCCGCACGCTTTCCCTCGCCCGTGAAGGCGGACATTCGCTTGCGCGGATTGTCCACGTCGCGGATGCAACAGGCAAGGCTATCGAAGTCAAGCTAATTCAGGCGTTGAAGGAACACCCAAACGTCACCCTCCTGACGCAGCAAACAGGCATTGACCTCATCACCAGCAGCCACCACTCCGTGGATCGCCTTCAGGTTTATGCTCCGCTCACCTGTGTGGGGGCTTACTTCCATGACCGGCGGACGCGTGAGGTGACTAAGGTGATGGCGCGTGCGACCGTGCTGGCCACCGGTGGCTTCGGGCAGATTTATGCGCACAATACGAATCCGCTTGGCGCTCGCGGGGATGGCCAAGCGATGGCCTACCGTGCCGGAGCCCGCGTCATCAACATGGAGTTCGTGCAGTTCCATCCAACAACATTTGTTGGCGCAAATGGCGCACGTTTCCTGATCACCGAAGCAGTTCGTGGGGATGGTGGGCGCCTTGTCCATGCGGACAACACTCCGTTTATGGATAAGTACGATGCGGTGTGGAAGGACCTCGCCCCCCGTGATGTTGTGGCCCGCGCGATTTATCAGGAGATGCTTGAGCACGATGTCCCTTACGTGTATCTCAATCTGCGCGATTACATTTCGGAAGATCGCATTCGCCACCACTTCCCCACCATTCTGCAACGCTGCGCGGATGCGGGTGTTGACATCACAAACGAGCTTGTCCCTGTCGTGCCGGGTGCACACTATGCATGCGGTGGCGTCTGGGTGGATGAGTGGGGTCAATCAACGCTTGCCGGTCTCTATGCCGTCGGTGAGGTTGCGTGTACCGGATTGCATGGCGCTAACCGCCTCGCATCCACAAGCCTGCTCGAGGGCCTTGTGTGGGGCGACCGTGCTGCGCAGCACTTGAAGGCAAATCTTCACCTGCTCCATCAACCGAATCCAAGCAACTATCCCGACTGGGAATATGCAGATGGCGGTGCTCCAGACCCAGCGCTCATCGGGCAGGACTACGGGCAGATCAAGGCCCTGATGTGGAACTACGTTGGCCTAGTGCGTACGACGCAGCGTCTTGAGCGCGCGCTACGCGAGCTACGGCGCTTTGAACAGGAAATCGAGTTCTTCTACCGGACGACACATCTTACCGATGGCCTTATCGGGCT
>JBEEMN010000160.1:0-4546 GCA_041192625.1 Armatimonadota bacterium | reverse complement strand
GGAACGCAAATGAGCGGCTGATGAAGTTATCGATGCCAAGACCTTCAGACCCGACCAATGTGCGGTATTGACCGACATCGAGGCGAATGTCCTTGTTGCCAGCTTCAATCAACTGTGTGCCGTACGCTTCTGCAACAAATGCTCCTGGCATCAACAGCGCATTGCGGACATCACCATCGATGAACCGAAGATGAAAACCGCCGCGGTTGCGGGCAGTTGCCTCACGGCTGACAGTCAACTCAGCAAGGTTCAAAGAAAACTGAGCATCTTTGGAGTTGTACAGGAATGTATTGCCACCAGCTGGCTTATTGAAGTTGTTGGAGAAATTGATTCCGAGGGAACCTCCAATTTTGACTTCTTGTGCATTGGCGGTGCTGGACAAAGCAGCCAAGCCAACGAGAGCTACAAACGAAATCGTCAAGTTACGCATAAGAATAGACGATGCCTCCTATTTGTTTTTAGTGATGACGTCCTGCGGCAATGCAAATCGTCCACCACATTAGGGATGATTCCCCAGCAATACCCGACTAAGGGCACCACTGCTCTAACATTACTCCTGACCGGCAAGTCATGTCAAGCCTATTGTTTCGCAGATAGCCTGCGTGGTACAGTTCGCGTTGGACTGTGCCTTGGATAACTGGGGGAATCGCAGTTCAATCGATTGGATTTGTAACCATGTTGTCATCCTATATTCCTGTGCTCGTGATGGTTGCTGGTGCGACTATTGTTGCGCTGGCACTTATTGGTTTGTCCGCATTGCTTGGTCCAAGACGCCCATCGGCCAGTAAAGACTCGGCCTATGAGTGCGGTGTAACGCCTATCGGATCAGCACGGGAGCGGTTCCCGGTAAAGTTCTATCTCACTGCAATGCTCTTCATTGTTTTTGATATTGAAACGATTTTTCTTTACCCCTGGGCAGTCAACTACAAAGCATCCGGTGGCCTGATGTTCTTCAATCTTGTTGAAATGCTGGTCTTCGTAGCGATTCTGTTGGTCGGCTACATATATGTTTGGAAGCGCGGAGGCTTGGAATGGGGCTAGAAACAGATCAGCCGTTTCTGACGGTTTCGATGAACAAGGTTGTCAACTGGGCGCGCAAGAACTCGTTGTGGCCTGCAACATTCGGACTCGCGTGCTGTGCCATCGAGATGATGGCATCCACAGATAGTCGCTATGACTTGGCAAGATTCGGGTCTGAGGCATTTAGGGCTTCCCCGCGCCAAGCGGACCTGATGATTGTAAGCGGGCGTGTTTGCAAAAAGATGGCCCCAGTCCTCCGTCAAGTCTACGATCAGATGCCAGACCCTAAGTGGGTTATTGCAATGGGGGACTGTGCCTCCAATGGCGGCGTCTTCAATAACTATGCAGTTGTTCAGGGTGTTGACCAGATTGTTCCGGTTGACATCTATGTTCCTGGATGTCCTCCATCTCCAGATGCTTTGATTCATGCAATCATGCAGCTTCAAGAGAAAATCGACCAAGAGCGTTTCAGTAAGCGCTACTAGATTCCATCGTTGTCGTGGTGTGCTTCTGCAGCTTCTGACTCATCGCTGCTGGAAGACTTTGTGATAAAATTCGCAAAGTATTGTGCACTTATCATTTTGAGTCGTCGGGTGTAAAAACGCATGGTTGATGCTGATGTCCGCTTGGGGTTGTCCGGTAGTGATCTGGCAATCCGTAACAAGACATTCCATTCTGCACTTACGATGACTCCAGGGACCCTGGAAGGCATCTCGCACCGCTTTCTGAGCGTGGTGGCTGAGCATGGACTGCAAGAGAGTGTCGTTGACTTCCAAAATTGCAATGGCATCCCGTCGTTCACTGTTACGCCTGATGTAATCGAGGCTTGCCTTAGCATTGCAAAAGAAAACAGTGGCTATGACTTGCTGTCTGATTGCTTCGGAGTTGACCGCCTCGCGTTCAGCACGGCGCATCGCTTTGAAGTCGTGTATTCGCTGTACTCAATCCAACATTCCGACCGAATCATTGTGCGAGTTGCCCTAGCGCTCGATCAACCTTGTCCGACTGCGGCTGGAATTTATCCCGCAACTGTCTGGCCAGAGCGCGAAATCTACGACATGTTTGGAGTAGAGTTTACGGGGCACCCAGACTTGCGACGCATCCTGATGCCAGATGACTGGGTCGGTCATCCACTTCGGAAAGACTTTCCCCTTGGCGGAGAAGAAGTTGAATTTAGTCACAATGTGCGTGAGCAGGAGTCTAAGTGATGCATAACAGTGACCTCATGTCTGAGCGTAGCACCACATTTCCGGCTGGAATCGAAGTAGAACGCCAGCACGATCCTGACTCCGGTGCCGACACCATGACCATCAATATGGGTCCGAGTCACCCTAGCACGCACGGTGTTCTGCGGCTTGTTCTCGAGCTGGATGGCGAAAACGTCGTCCGCTGTACGCCTCACATCGGCTACTTGCACACGGGTATCGAAAAGACGATGGAGAACCTCAGCTACTACAAAGCGCTGGTTCTTACGGATAGAGAAGACTACTTATCCAACCTGTGTAACAACCTGGCCTATTCGCTCGCAGTTGAACAGCTGGTTGATGTCGTCATTCCCGAAAAGTCTCAGGTACTTCGAGTTCTCCTCAATGAACTAGAGCGCATCGCATCTCACATGCTGTGGCTTGGGACACACGCCCTTGATATCGGTGCGATGTCTGTCTTCTTCTACACATGGCAGGATCGTGACCTGATTCTTGAAATTAAGGAACATATGTCCGGTGTTCGTACCAAGACATCGTGGATCTGTCCCGGTGGGCTCCGCGGTGACATGCCTTCCGGCTGGTATGAGCGGGTTGAGAGCTTCCTCAATCAGTTCCCGAAGCGGATGGAAATGTACGAGGGACTCCTCTCGAACAACCCAATCTGGCTCGAGCGAACCCGGGGTGTCGGTGTCTTGACTCCGCAGGATGCACTCGATGCTGGTCTGACTGGACCATCGCTTCGTGCAAGCGGTGTGGCTTGGGACCTACGTAAGTCCAATCCTTACAGTGGCTATGAGCAATATGAGTTTGATATTGCAGTTGGCCAATACGGGGATGTCCTTGATCGCTACCGTGTCCGTATGGAGGAGCTGCGGCAGTCCTATGAGATATGTCGGCAGGCGATGAAGCGTGCACTCGCGATGCCTGGTGCGCCAGTTCGCACGAATGACCGTAAAATCGCACCTCCGCCGAAGGCTGAGCTTGATACATCGATGGAAGCACTCATCCATCACTTCAAACTCTTCACTGAAGGCTACCATCCACCCGTGGGCGAAGCCCTTGGAGTCGTGGAAGGGCCGCGCGGAGAGAAGGCGTATTACGTCATCTCGGATGGCAGCAACCGACCGTATCGGGTCCGCATCAAGGGGCCGTCCTTCTACAACCTACAGGCATTGCCCAAAATGTGTGAAGGACGCTTGGTCGCTGATGTTGTTGCGATGATTGGTTCCATCGACATTGTATTGGGCGACATTGACCGATAACCCGGTTGATATGGGATATGGATTGCACAATGGCTAAGTTCACGGATGATACAAAGCGGAGGCTGGACGCCCTTATTGCCAGATATCCGACATCACAGGCGGCTTTGTTGCCGGCCCTATGGGTTGCTCAGGAAGTGTATGGGGGGTGGTTGCCTCCTGAAGCGATGCAGGAAGTTGCCGATCATCTCGGAGTGCCTGCATCAGATGTGGCGGGAGTTGCAACGTTTTACACGATGTATAACAAGCGCCCCGTTGCACATCACCGGATTGAAATCTGCCAGAACGTAGCCTGTATGGTCAACGGTGCTGATGAGCTCATCGGGTACTGCGAGCGCAAACTTGGTATCCATGCCGGCGAGATGACTACAGATGGCACCTTTTCAGTAGAGCGCGTTGAGTGCCTTGGCGCATGCTGTCATGCACCAGCGTTAATGGTCGGGAGCACTTATTACGAGAATGCAACCGAACAAACGGTCGACAAACTCATCGCAGAGCTCGCAGATATGCCGAGTGAGTCTGTCAATCCACCACAGAGCCAAATGCCTGAGCAGGGGGAGTTTTAGATGCCAGTAGAACAGACGCAGCTCCTTTACCGGCACCGAAACGTACCTGGTATCAACCGCCTGGAAACGTATGTGGCGCACGGTGGCTATGAGCAGTTCCGTAAAGCCGTAGCGATGGACCCGGAAGCCATCATTGAGGAAGTCAAAGTCTCCGGCCTTCGCGGTAGAGGCGGGGCTGGCTTTCCAACGCACATTAAGTGGAATGCCTTCCCAAAGAATCGTGACGTCGAGCACTATTTCATTATTAACGCGGATGAGGGTGAGCCGGGAACCGCCAAAGATCGCGACCTGATGAATGCGCTGCCGCACTTGTTGGTTGAAGGTTGTTTGTGTTCCATGGTCGCAGTTCGAGCTGCGAAATGCTACATCTACATCCGTGGTGAATATATCGAGCCATGGAAGAGTGTCCAAAAGGCGATCAACGAGGCTTACGCCGCTGGATTCCTTGGCAAAAATGTACTCGGGTCTGGCCTGGACTTTGACATCTACACTCACT
>JBEEMN010000159.1:0-4562 GCA_041192625.1 Armatimonadota bacterium | reverse complement strand
CGGCGGCGACATCTCGAAGGCAATTGCCTCGGGCGCCGATGCAGTGATGCTCGGTTCTACGATCGCAGCAGCCAAGGAAGCTCCGGCACCCGGCTATTCTTGGGGAATGGCGACATCCAGTGCCGACCTGCCACGCGGAACCCGCATTCAAGTTGGAATCAGCGGGACCCTCGAGGAAATCCTCTACGGACCTGCGCACCGTGATGATGGCACGATGAACCTGGTGGGTGCGCTTCGTCTTTCGATGGGCTCACTCGGTGCACACAACATCAAGGAAATGCAACATGTCCAGATGTTTGTCGCGCCATCCCTCCCAACCGAAGGAAAGTCGCTGCAACGCTCCCAAGGCGTAGGCTAAACATCCATAAACGCATCGCAAAACCCCGGCATCAAACCCGGGGTTTTCATCATTTTGATGCCCGTTGCGTGATACCATTTCATCCAAACATCGTGGAGTCTTACGCCTTGGAATCCCCCGCATACTGTCCTGAAAGGTCGTCCGAGTAATGTCCCCGTCGACCGCCACACACCTCCCATCTGATGAGCTTGTCATCGTGTTGGATTTCGGAGGACAGTACTCTCAGTTGATTGCCCGCCGGGTCCGTGAATGCCAGGTTTTCTGCGAAATGGTGCCCTGCGATACACCAATGGATGAGATTCTGGCAAAGAATCCCATCGGTATCATTTTTAGTGGTGGGCCAAACAGTGTCTACGAACCAGATGCTCCTACGGTCGACATGGCCATCTTCGATGCGGGAATCCCGATTCTTGGTATTTGCTACGGCCATCAGCTCATCGCAAAGCTCAATGGCGGCTCAGTCGTTTCCGCAACAAATGCAGAATATGGCAAGACCCACATTGACATCCTTGGCGGAAAAGACCTCTTCGCCGGGCTGAACAAGGATTTGATTGGCTGGATGTCCCACTCGGACACGGTTGAAGTCGCTCCGCCGGGCTTTGATGTCACTGCGAAGACCACTGTCACCCCGGTTGCCGGCATGGCTGACCATGCGCGACGCATCTATTCGACACAGATTCACGTCGAAGTAGCGCATACGCCGTGGGGCACGGATGTCTTCCGAAACTTCCTCTACAATATTTGCGGTGCCAAGGGCCTGTGGACCATGGGCTCCTTTATCGACAAAACCGTTGCTGCCATCCGGGAGCAGGTTGGCGACAAAAAAGTCATTTGTGGACTTTCCGGTGGCGTCGACTCGGTCGTCGTAGCCGCGCTGATCCACAAGGCGATTGGGGCACAGCTCACCTGCATCTTTGTGAACACCGGTCTCCTCCGGATGGATGAAGGCACACAGGTCAAGCGCAACCTCGGCGAGCATTTGAACATCAACCTTGTGTACGCGGATGAGAAAGAACGCTTCCTCGACCGCCTCAAGGGCATTTCGGATCCTGAGCTGAAGCGTAAAACCATTGGTAAAGAGTTCATCGAGGTCTTTGATGAGATCGCAGCGACCATCGATGGTGCTGAGTACCTCGCACAGGGCACGCTCTACTCCGATGTTGTTGAGTCTGGCGGAACCAAGAAGGGCCACTTGATCAAGAGCCACCACAATGTGGGTGGTCTTCCTGAACACATGAAGCTCAAGCTTGTTGAGCCGCTGCGCCTCCTTTTCAAGGATGAAGTCCGTAAAGTGGGCGAAGAGCTCGGCCTTCCAAGTGAAATGGTCTGGCGACAGCCATTCCCGGGGCCAGGTCTCGCGATCCGCATTTTGGGTGAAGTAACCCTCGAAAAGCTCACGATTCTGCGCCATGCAGACAGCATCATTGTCGAAGAGATCAAGAAGGCTGGCATGTACCGCAAGGTCTGGCAGAGCTTTGGTGTTCTCCCGGATGTCAAATCCGTCGGCGTCAGCGGCGATTTCCGGACGTATGCGTATCCGGTTGTCCTGCGCTGTGTGTCATCCGATGATGCGATGACGGCAAGTGCTGTACATCTGCCATGGGAGCTGCTTGAGCGGATTTCCAGTCGGATTGTGGGCGAAGTGGAAGGCGTAAACCGCGTGGTCTACGATCTCACGAGCAAGCCCCCAGGAACGATTGAGTGGGAATAAGCCCGAACTAACAAACCATCAACGCCCTCCGGAAAACCGGGGGGCGTTTTTTGGTTACATTCTAAATCGAGTAGCCCTTACCGATCCCGCTGGCCAGCCGCTAGCGCATCGACCAGTTGTGGAATTCGCTGTGCGCGCGTTTCAGGCCGCTTGGCATCCGTTACCCAGCGGAGCCAATTCTTGCGATAGTGAGGTGCGATCTCATAGAAAAATGCGACCGCTGCGGGGCTTTGCTGAAGCGCATCCCGGATGTCATCCGGTTGTCCTTCAACCAGCGGCCCCTCGGGGTGCAGAACGATTTGGAGGAGCGGCCCGGATGCCGGGTCTACCTCTATCGGCTTCCACCACGCAGGCCCGGTGATCATCACCCAGCTGCCATCCTCCTGCTTTGTCAGCTGCCCACGAATCTGGATGCCATTTACGGTGCCACAGGCATCCTGACGTCCTTTTTTGCCCCAGCGGACATCCGGATCCGCTGGAAACGGGATGACAAAGTTCTTTCCAACCTTGATCGGAATCGCGTCAAATGTAACCGAATAGGCGTGAATATCGAACATCGGATGCTCCTAAAGCGGATTCGTAAGCGCACGGTGGTACGCCCAAAGCATTTTGTTTGCTGTGTAGCGATCGATGGCAGGATAGCCACGCATCCCGAGCTCTGTCTCATGCAAGATATCAAGGCCGTGGTCAGAGCGATAAATGCCATCAAATCCCGCGGTGATAAGGGCCTTCATGATATCGAGGAGGTCCCAATCTGCAGCCGGATCCGCATGGTCCGCCTCGTGGAAGACACGGTCACCCGTGGTCTTTGTAACGCGGAGGTGACACCAGGCGATGTTATCCACAAACGTGGAAATCATCTGCAAAATGTCATTCTCTGGGAGTGCCCCAAAGCTACCCGTACAGAAACACAGCGCATTTGCCTTGCTTGGATAAAGCGACATTAGTTTCTGGATGTCTTCGGCATTACAAAGCATCGCTGGCAGTCCAAATGTCGTCCATGGTGGGTCATTAGGGTGGGCTGCGAGTCGGATGTTCAGCTCTTCGCAGACAGGAACGAGAGCGGCGAGGACGTAGTGGATGTGCTGCCACATCGCAGCCTTGTCGCCATAAATGTCACTGAGGTGGCGGAATTCAGCTTCCGAATACCCCTTACCCCAACCGGGAAGGTAGAGGCCACGGCTGACATCCATGCCCTCCCATTTCTTCTGATCGAAAGCAAGACCGCGTGCGCCATTGGGGTGCTCCCACGCGAGGTCTGTACGGCTCCAGTCGAGTGCCATTAAGTTGTAGGTCACTATCAGCTCAGGGGCATCGGGGAAGACTGCGCGCAGATTGCGCAGGGTAGCGATGGTCGCCTCGATGTGCTGATCCCGCAGCGCGCCCCCGGTCTTCATGTCATCTGACCAGAAGACGCTTTCCAGTGGTCCGATTTGCAAGCCATGGCTGTCGAGGTTGTGGCGTAGCGCTTGAATAGCATCCACAGTCCACGTCTCACCCGGAACAAAATGGTCTAGGTGCGTTACAACGCGGGGCTGCGGCGTCATTTGGCGAAGCCACGTCAGAGGAACGCGATCGGCTGACCCGTACCATCGGAATGCGGTTTTCATGGTCAAAAGTACCACTATTTTGATGGAAGTAACATCTACATACATCACTACGGATGGATGAACATGTCGCTGTCAGCAAGAATGGTTACATTCAAATTCATAAGTTAACTACGGTGAAACCAAGTAATTTAGCTGTTCTTTGCTTCTCCACCCTTGGCTAAAATGTGCACATCAGGGATCTAGCCCTGCAAGCATTTCAACATTGTGGAGACTGATGGAGCTGCGATGCTTCATCAGGAACGGAGGGTTTGCCATACGAGATCGTGTTCGGTTCGGTTCATTTGAATTATTTTCTACTCAGCTACATGCCGGTTATGGCCTGTAGCTTTTTTTATCCACTCGCCCGTTGGCAGGCTGCGTAAATCAGGCTTCATAAATGACGCACCTGTAAATAAACAACATTAACAGATTCCTTAAGTTAACAATAGTGAATCCCGGTATTTTGCCCCGTTACCCTCTTGAGAACTTTTCTCTATAATGCGTATGTCAGTGATCCAGAACTGATGCAAAATGGTGAACGTTGGTAGCACGATGTGCATCCCAATTACACATTGTTTCCAGACGATGTATTGCCACGTGGTTGTTAGATTGATTCATTTCCATGGCCGCTCCGGATGCGTTACGCACCGGGGCGGTTCAGCTTAGAGCGCGCTCAAAGGGTGTGTTTGTGTCCAAGCAGCACGGGGTCTCGTGATGGATAAACGACCCGCCCCACCACTCGCATCACAGGGCTCATAACCCGAGCAACACAAATGCGTGAACCAAGCAGACACTCCATTTCCTGAGCCCCGACATCAGCCGTACAATCCTTGTGTCATGGGAAAAATCAACACATCCGTTATCGGTTACGGCTTCGCCGGCAAGTCATTTCATAGCTACTTGG
>JBEEMN010000158.1:0-4562 GCA_041192625.1 Armatimonadota bacterium | reverse complement strand
ATTCGTTGATGCTGGCTTATTCGCAGCGCCTGTAGTGAATCGGTTGCGGGCGTTGGCACCTCAGCAGTTTGAGACCTCTGGAGCACGCCAGTGGGTGATGCGTCGAGGCGGTTAGGGTGGTCGATGATTGCCCTAGCCCTTGCCTGATCCGACGACAAATTCCAGACTGTAGTCATCTGTGATGTCGCAATAACAATTCCTAACACCTAGGGAATGTGTGCTGAAACCAAAAATTTACTAAAGTTTACTCAGATGATGAGTGCGTTAAGAACGTCTTTAATGAGAAAATTTGGTGTGCCTGAGCGAACAGTTCACATGGTACACATCAGGTTTCTAGAGACCTGAGATCCGCTCTGCGATGTACAGGTGGCAACCGGTGTGCATCGTAGAGCGGCATTAGGGCTGACATAGGCATCACTGTTGATCCCTAGCCCACCCTTCACCTTGTCAAATCAGGCTTTCTCTGAGCTGTGAATGGCTGTACGCATCTATGTACGCCTATTGAGCCGCCGCTCCACTGCCGCCGAGCCCCCCGATGTCAGCTGTGAGCTGTCAGTTTCACCGCATCTAGCATGAATAATTTCTTGTGGGGTGGCATCGAATTAGTCACCCAAATCACCCGCTCCGATTTGTTTATGGACTTCAGTTTCCTGATGACGTAATCGTTTACATAACATCCTTACCGTGGGAGTAAATGTCACATTTAGCCTATGAGCACGGCTGAAAAGTGATTGTAAATACTTGTGCTTTCGAAAGTTTAGAAAAGTTTAGACGCTATTTCGCTTGACGTAAGAAAGCCTTTTGACACATTGTGTGGGTGTTGGCGAACAGACATGTGCAGACAGGCTGCGTTAGTCGACTCCGTCATCACCCTGAACTGAAATCATTCATCACGATCGTTCAGGGTACGGCTTGCACCGTCAGGGATTTTCCAATCGATTCTTGGCGGTGCATGTTCTGATGGGATTGTTGCACTCTCTGTCAAAGACAGCTGGCGTGTACGTGGTGGGAGGAATCATGACGACCTGGAAGCGTGTTTACCTTGAGCGGATGAAGAATCTTGTTGGTCAGAGGTTTGCACCTAAAAGCACGTCTGTTCAAGTAATTACGGAGCCTCCGACAGACCATGCGCTCTACTTTTCACCACTGAGAACAAGCTTTACATTCCACTATTCGTATCGCATCGAGAGCATTGGGTGTCTGACTGCGGGGTTGGGAACCGAGACGAAGTTGTCGGTTCACAAAAACGGAACGCAAGTGAACTCCGGGGTTGACTTGGAGGTTCCAAGTGAGTTCTCCTTCGACAACGACCATGCGTGGAGATGGATTACGTTGAAGAATCCAATCGATGTCGTCAGTGGTGACACAGTGCTAATCGAGATTCAGTCCAACTTTGTCTTTGGTGCTGCGGTTGCCGAGTCCTGCATCGATGGAGTCACCTTTACAGGGTCATTTCGAGCAGATGGTCTTCCGTTCCGTGAGGCAGACAAGGCCTTTGCGAACTTGCGTGTAAGTCACACACAGGAGCTGGTCACGGCACTGTAGTGGCTAATTGATTAGTGGGTCTGTCGCGGATTACTTGAGACCAGTGAAGTCAAAGACGGTGAAGTTTTTGCCGAAGCGGCCCGCAACGATGTTGGCATCTGACTGGTTGTAATGAACCAATCTATCTGTCGTTAGAATGCCGGTTGTAATGTCCGTTCCGCTGTATTTATTGACGTAAATCAGAGCGAGGCGCTGTCCCGGGTTTTCGAGCGGTTGCATCAGTGCGCTAAACGATGCCAGAGATCCGCGATAGTACATCGAGACAATTCGCTTGGCTTTCATCTTTTTGGGAAGGCCTACAACCATCGACAAAGAGGAAAATTCATCCGATACCCGGGAGCGATAAAAGTAGACCGAGTTCGACCCGTTTTCTGTCATGTCATAGCTACCAAGCACATACATGTCCAGCATTGGAACAGGGGACAGCATCACGCGCGTGTTGAGAAAGTGCGTCTGGGTCTGTTCCAGCTTCTTGATGCGCCCATTTCCAGCATCCATGCGGATTACCGAGGGAATGTTACGGACAACACCATCGAATGTCACGGTTGCCAGCGGACCAAAAACGAGGACATCTCCGTTGGTTGCCAAGGTTGCATCACTAAAAAAGTCATTACGGTGGGCCGGACCATCAATTGTTCTAGTCCACTCAAGCTTGCCATCTTTGGAGATGCGCTGTACCTGCCAGTCGGATGCATTCAGTGGATTTTTGCCCTTGTAAACCGTGCTGATTAGATAATTTTCACCCTGTGCACCTTGCACTACCGCCGTGAGCTCCGCAATACCCTTGCCTGTGGGGAGTGCATCATCAAGTGCACCGGATGCCCTCAGGTGCATCCGGAGAATGGACACGGAGTTAGAATTTTTGTAGCCTGTTGAAAATAGCCAAGCTCCGCCTTCCATGTCACTGACGACGCGGATGAGGTGAAGGATTCTGTCTTGTGGGTACTTTGAAATGGATGTGGACAGCAGCTTGCCATCTGGGCCGTATTTGAGCAAAGCTAGATAGCGACCAGGTGCCCGACCAGCAGATTCCCTGATCATGACGTTCACATGGGCGCCTACAAAAACGTTGCCAAATTTATCGGATGTGATGTGATCTGGGAAGTATTGGACACCTTGTATCTGTGGAGTAAGGGTGGACCAAAGCCGCTTGCGATTAGCGGTTGTGCATACGGTTAGGATTTGTTGATCGAGATTTTTGTGGCGGACGACTCCGGTTGTAACTGTGCCACGCCCCGGAACTTGGATGGTTGCCACTGCCTCGGATGATGTAACTAGGTCTTCGGGCTTAGGCTTGTATTCGTACTGGATAAATCGCCCGATGTAGGTGGGAGTCTGATCTGGAAACATGCTTCCGGACGTCCGCTGTGTTGGGGGCGGTTGGCTTATGCGCCCGAGGATGATCGGTGTGCTGAACAGCCCGACTATGAGGAGTGCTGCGATGCCTTGGGCATAGTTACGCGGCTTTGTTTCCCTACCGATGCCAAACTCTTCTGCATCAGCTTCGATATACAGATCACCCGTATACCCAAGCTTCCTTAGGCGGTCTGCAAACTGTGTTGCTGCTTCATTGTTGCCGCAGGTGACGGCAGCCTTCCAGCCACGTTCCAGACATTGGATGCGAAGCGCATCAAAGTCTGTGCGTTGAGTTTCAAACGCTTCGGGATATCCAGAGAGCAGAATCTGATCCGATGCCAGTGTGTCGAACTCTATTGCGGCTTCCAGAGTTGCAGCTGCATTATGGGATGAGAGGAGTGTGTTGCCGATACGCAGACACTCGATGTAGTCAATCGTCACCAAGGTTGTGTCAAAATTGACGAACCGTTCTGAAATGACGATGACCGGACTTACCCCAAGCTCGGAGAACGCATCTACAACCGACTTGCGCCACTTGTGCATGAGGACATCGCGGCTACGCTCATCGCTTAGTGGCCAAGCCAGCGCCGTGAGCTCTGTGCGCAACATTTCAGCATCCGGGGCTATTGCAACCAATGCCAACACGTACCAAAGCTTACGCGTGAGCTTTACATCAGCCAGTGAGCCATCTAAGTGGACTTCTCCCCGGCCCATTAACTTTACGAACGGACGCATATGTAATATGTTACTTGACTGAAGGAGGAATTGACTCGCATTACATCTTCATCTTTATCGGCTGGCACTTACAAATATGGGGGTTGAGCATCGGTTGTCTTTGTATATGCTGGCGCCTATAAAATGCGGGTTGTCCAGTTGTATTTCTGTCTTACCACGGGTGGCTCCCGAGACCGTGGCCGGATTAGCGCATTTTGCTGCGAGAATCCGGGAGCTTCACGGTTTAGTCGATCAGCCATTGCGGAGCACTAGGACTGAAATTTTCGGGCTATCTATCACTTGTGTGCTCGTTGAGCCCAGGGTAATCCGCTCAAGGAGTCCATGGCCCTTTGCGCAGACCACCAACAAATCTGCCTCAAAGCGCACTGCGGCATCAACCAGCACTGTCGCTGGTCTTCCTTCCATGACGTGCAGCTGTATATCCTGAGTTACCCGCTTCATGAAGCGCTCCGTCTGCGCGAGGTGATCATGAAGGCGTTCACGGATGGCCCCAATGGTGTCAAAGCTGTCGACACCGATATCTGTGCCTCTGGCATCATCCGGGTTGAAGACAGTCACAAGGTCAATATGTGCAATTCCCCTAGGCATCCAGCCGATGAATTTGTGGAGGGCTGCATTGCAATAATTTGAGTGGTCGACTCCGATCACAATACGGAGATCACCCGTTCGGGACCGTTTTCGGCTGACAAGGACACTGGCTTTCACCCCGGCGATTACCGTTGCCGCTGTGCTGCCAAGGACGAAGCGCTCGATCGGCTTTGTGATGTTCGCATCCACGCAGACCAGCGTAGCATCCCGGCTATCCGAGAGGCTGACCAGCTCGTATCTGGGATTACCAATAGTGACATCCGTGCTGATGTAGTTTGGATCCACCCCTAAATCTTGAATATGTTGCTTGACTCTCGGAAGAAACTCATTTGCCTTTT
>JBEEMN010000157.1:0-4563 GCA_041192625.1 Armatimonadota bacterium | reverse complement strand
CAGGGTGATGAGGGCGGAGTACAGCAGAAACATTTTTGCGACTTTAGTCTAGCGTGCATGCGCGGGCGATGCCCAAGTGTGTGTTTTTACAGTGGGAGTCACGACTCGATTGCGATGCGCGACCCTTGGTGGCTCGAAAGCGGTTCGCTTGGGATAACGGCAAAGTCAAGACCAGGAATCGGGCGGTGCATAAAGTGATACGACGCCGTCGTTGCAATCATCGCAGCATTGTCTGTACACAAACTTGGCGGCGGAATGTAACAGCGCATCCCACGCCGGCTGCACGCATCTTCCATGGCTCCCTTAAGCGCTGCATTCGCTGCAACGCCGCCGGCAAGCACGACCGTGGAGCGTCCAGACTCCTTGGCAGCCGCAATCGTCTTTCGCACTAAGACATCTACGACGGCAGCCTGAAAGGATGCCGCGACATCCGGGACCGGCGGGCAATCCGGCTTTGCCAACGCATACTTCACGGCGGTCTTCAGCCCTGAAAATGAAAATGCATGCGTCCCGGGCATCAATGCACGTGGGAACGCAATCGCCTTGGGATTACCACTTTTTGCGGCTTCCTGGATGCTTGGTCCGCCCGGATACGGCAAGCCCATAAGCCGTGCACACTTATCAAATGCCTCACCAGCTGCGTCATCCCGTGTCCGCCCAAGCAAGCGGTAAACGCCATGGCTCTCAACATCGAACAAGTCTGTATGCCCACCCGAAACCACAAGCGCGGTCGCGGGAAACTCCATTTCCGGATGCGTGATGAAGTTGGCATACAAATGCGCCTCGATATGGTGAACCGGGATGACGGGAATC
This sequence comes from Armatimonadota bacterium, assembly GCA_041192625.1. Classification (GTDB taxonomy): domain Bacteria; phylum Armatimonadota; class Armatimonadia; order Armatimonadales; family Armatimonadaceae; genus CAIRTT01. The sequence goes on along the minus strand of JBEEMN010000157.1, from coordinate 3,750 downwards.
CCGAGGGCCTGTCCGAGGGCTTTGGCGGATGTCACTCCGACGAGCAGAGCACCGAGGAGGCCGGGGCGGTTTGTGACGCCAATCGCCGTGATGTCCTGAAGTGTTAGGTTTGCTTCCGACAGCGCCTGTCGGATAACCGGAATCAGCAGCTCGACATGGCGCCGGGATGCGAGCTCGGGCACAACGCCGCCATAGCTCGCGTGCTCCTCCATCTGGCTGGCAACAACCGTACACAGCAGCTTGCGGCCATCCTGCACAATCGCACACGCCGTCTCATCACAGCTGGTTTCGATACCGAGGACAATCATGGCATCACACGCACGTTAACAGTCTTCACACTGCTGGTTTCAAGCCCGGTGGCCATCGACCAAATCCGCACGGTATACGCACCACGCGGTAAGTCTGCTGGAAGCTGAGCAGTGATTGACCATGTCTTGGATGCACCGGGTTCAAGCTTTTCTGCCGCAAGCGCCATCGTGAACATCATCCCCTTGGACCAGTGGAAAACAACTTTCCCACCGCCGGCGATGAGCTGCATGTCAACACGGCCACCATTCCTGAAGCGCAAAACTTCGGCGGCTTTGCCATCGTTCTTCGCTGTCAGAGCAAGCGAAATGCTTGCGCCTGGGGCCGCCGTCGCTGGTGCCGTCGCGGTAAAGGTAAGTTTTGCTTGCATCCCTTTATCCTATCGCTGTCATGACAAACCGCAGCGAGTCAAGCCGGCTGCTAACCAGCCTCATTCACAGCGATTTTGGCATCAGCCCACCAAGCACGGAACTGGTTCGCATCGACATCCTGCCAAGCAATTCCAGCATCCGACTGCAGCGCCTCGATGTGTCTCCAGCGCATCCCAAACCGAACCAGCTGACGCCGCAGCGCTGTCTCAGCATCGAGGTCCGCCCAGCGCGCCACATTCACAAGCGTAAACAGAACATCCCCGAGCTCCGCTTCAAAGCGGTCACGGGCATTCAAATCAGATGGATCTGCGAGTAGCGCATCCCACTCGACCATCAGCTCCCCAAGCTCTTCGCGGCACTTGTCCCGCAAATCGGCAGCATCCGGCCACTCAAACCCAAGCTTTACCGTCCGCTTACTGACTTCCGTTGCAATAGCGAGCGCCGGGAGCGCCTGCGAAATACCATCGAGGGCGCTCTTCGCATCCGAAATGCCCTTCTCGGCCTTCTCGATTGCCTTGATCGCATTCCAGTTCACGAGGACGGCTTCGGCATCATCGGCCTTGACATCAGCAAAGATGTGCGGATGCCTGCGAATCATTTTGGTGCAAATCGCATCCGCGATGTCGCCAAGCGTGAACATACCGCTCTCGCGCCCAAGCTGTGCATGGAAGGCGATCTGCAAAAGTACATCCCCAAGCTCATCGATGAGAGCATCCGTGTCATCCGCATCGATGGCTTCCGCGACCTCATACGCCTCTTCGAGGAGATATTTACGCAGCGTCTCGTGGGATTGCTTGAGATCCCAGGGGCAGCCCGTTTCCGGATCGCGCAGGCGGGCCATGATTTCGCTCAACGTGTTGATGTCCGCCGGACGCTTCTCACGCGGGAGGGCCGGGATAAAGATGGAGGTCAGGTGGTTGACAGGAATACGGTCGATGCGGACGAGTGGGATGGCATCAACGCGCTCGAGGTCTGGAACGCCTGCGGCTGTAATCATGTGGACAGGCCAGTCATCCGGGAAGCCGGCATCGAGGAGGGCTAATTTGACATCCGATGCGATTTCCTGATCATGGACCTGGTACAGGAGGATAGGGCCATCGGTGCCGAGGTTGGGATCCGCATACGGAAGGGCCGAGCGGAGGAGGTGGGCATCCACGACATGGAGGTGGTCGACGATGGGTGCCTGGATAGCTTCAAGACAGGCATCCACAAACGATGGCGCTCCAACAATCTTGATGTCGACGTTTTCGATGGCAGCCTGCTCGAGCAGGATGCGGACTGTGGTTTCGCCTACGAGCGGGTGGCCAGGGACGGCATAGACAATGTCGCCGCGTGTGGCGTGCGTACGGAGCACTCGCTCAACGATGGCATCGTAGGTTTCTTCGAAGGTGCGGCCGGTTTCATATTCATCATCGAGAGGGATGACATTTGCCGGGCCTCTGGATGCGAAATGTTCAGCGAGGGGTCCTGCTTCGGTGCAGGGATGCCGCTGGGTGCGGAGGAGAATGGGAAGGTTGCTGGTTAAAAGCGTGTGGGCCTTAGCCGGGAGTGCGTTAACATCCCCTGGACCAAGACCCACACAGTAGATCACGAAGGCTTACTTACCTGCTGGAGCAGCACCCGCTGGTGCGGCACCTGCTGGCATACCGGCTGGAGCGCCTGTTGCCTGCAGAGGAGCCTGGATCTCGTTTGCCGTTTCCTTGATGCCAGCCCAGACAGCTGAAACGCCGGTGTCCTTGGTGTCAAACGAGATGGTGCCCTTTTGCTTGAGGATCTGGGTCCGGAGGCCGACATTTGCCGGGTCCATTGCCTTCTGTTGAATCAGGCCGAGGCGCACAAATGCCATTTCCTGATCTGGTGGAAGGCTGAAGGCTGGGATTTTCTTCTCGATACGAATCCATCCGCGGAAGGTCTGGGTTGGGCTGATCACCCAGTCGACTGGTCCGATGATGGTGCCTTCTGCAGCGGCTTCAACCTTGGATGCAACACTCTTTGGAATCGATGCATTTGGCAAAACGCGAAGGCCGGAGGTTTGTGTCAGCTCAGGGATGATGTTGAGCTGCTTTGCTGCGGCTTCGAACTTCTTGGCATCCGTGCCGGCGGCTTTGACAACCGTCTCGGAGTCAGCCATGTTCTTTGGGTCACGGAGGATGAGGCGGACCTGGGTGCGTGGAGGCAGCGCCATCATGTCCTTCATCTTCGTGTATTGCATCTTGACTTCGTTCTCATTGAACTTGATCAACTTTGCAAAGACATTGGCTTCAGCCAGCTGTCCACGGATGTCATCCTTCATTTCAGCGGCAGAGATACCCTGCTTTGCGAGCTGGGTGTCGTAGGTTTTGCCTGGGTTGATGTTCTCAAAACGCGCTTTTTGTGCATTGAAGAGCATATCAACATCGCCATCGGATGGCGTAACGCCCATCTTCGCGGCTTCCGCCATGATGATGCGGTTGGAAACAATAAGGTCGACGACGTATTGCTCTGTTGTCAGGGATGCGCCATTTGGAAGCGAGACTGGCTGTCGCTCGAGCTTCTTGATGTATTCATCTTTGGACACCTGTTGTCCGCCGACGGTGAAGTAAGACGATTCACCACCACACCCGGCAAGGGCGAGAGCCGTAAACGCAGCTCCTACGGCTGCAAACGTGACACTGCTGTTCATGGAACGCTTCAAGGGGATTCTCCTCACATTAACGGTGTGATAAACCACACCACGCATCTGATACTGCAATTACCTTACCAATCGGGGTTTGAGTTCCAAATTCGCAACCATTTACAGTAGCAATCCGACCGAATAAGGATACAGCCGATATCCAAGAGTCACCAACGGACGTTGATTAACGTCGATGCGACTAAATATGAAGTCGCTTCCAGTGCCCCCGATGGTACATCCACGCAACGACTAGCCCCTGCAACATCGTCGATAGGGTCATCGCCCACCAACACCCGCTCGTCCCAAACATCACGAGGAGTACATACGCGAGTGGCAAACGAACTCCAAAATTGGTCACGGCAACGGCAATTGTTGGGTCACGTGTGTCCCCTGCGCCTTGGAGCGCGCCTGAGAGGACCA
>JBEEMN010000156.1:0-5552 GCA_041192625.1 Armatimonadota bacterium | reverse complement strand
AGACGGTACGGACACCAGATGGCCGCCCCGTTCAACGCATCGCCGGTGGAGCTGTGATCAAGAGTCTCTTCGCATAATGGCCGAGCCTAATCGCCTTCATGCCGTGCTACCACGCGAGAAGGATGCAATCGGAATTGTGGGAGGCTTTCCCATCCGCTTGCAGCAAACGGCTACACAGGTACAAGGTCTTCCGAGGGGTCCCCGTGTCCCGATGCCACTTGTTAGTCAGATAAGCGAAGGCATGGGTTGCATTCGCATCGCTGGTGGCGCGCCAGGGCGTAACGGGATGCTGGCGCTGCTGGATCCGAAAACCCTTGTGACAAGCGATGTGGAAGTGGTTGGTACGGACTGTCTAACCGGTTTTGCGGAGCTAAGCGATATTCAGGTAGCGGTGAATGCCAAAGGTGTCCTCTTCAGTCGCAGGCGAGGCGGTACGTGGACTGAGCAGCCCGCGCATCAGGGAGCTTGTACAGGCATCGTCAACGTGGACAATCGCACCTTTGTCACCTTTGGTGTGGATGGCCTTATCCACATTTGGGACTATATGTGCAAAAAGCTAGGGACACTTGAAGGGCACTCTACGGGCATCACAAGCGGCATCCTTTCGACGGATGGCAACCTTACAACAGTGAGCACCGACCGTTCAGTACGGATTTGGGATCCAGTGCGCCAGCGCCAGCGGATGTTCCTTAAAGGCTTTGACAATGCTTTGGTCGCGGTTCACGGTGTTCGCGAAACGACGGTTGTCCTCGACACCTCTGGACAGGTTTTTACGATTGCTGAGACAGGTAAACCACGTAAGATGGGGACGCCATCAGGGTACCCATGCTGCAGCTGGATTGCCCGCGGCGAACCAGCATCCGTTTACATCGCGCAACGAGGTGGAATGATTCACCGAATTCCCATTGGCGTTTGACCCTTTCATCGCAATTCCTGATAGAGATTCCCGGGTTTTCGCTGTATATAGTACCTTGTGTACCGCTCCGAGGATGCAACCACGCGCAAGCCAGTCGCAAACAAAGTCACCGTGCTCTACTGGGAAAAGTGGACCGGCGATGAAGCGCAGAAGATGCGACGCATTGTCAACAACTTCAATGCATCTCAGGATCGCATTTATGTCAAAATGCTCTCCATTTCGGGCGTCGCGGACAAAACCCTTTTAGCGGCGAGCGGTGGAAACCCTCCAGATGTTGCGGGCCTTTGGGACACCCAAATGACGCAGTTCAAGGATGCCGGAGCCTTGACAGACCTCGCTCCTTTAGCCGCAGAGTTCGGTATTAAGGAAGAAGACTACATCCCGGGCTACTGGAAGCTGATGTCTCCGGGCGGAACGCTGGTCGCATTCCCGACAACGCCAGCGAGCACCGCGCTACACATCAACAAAAAATTCCTCAAGCCGGGCGAAGTGCCACCACAGACGCTTGAAGAGTTGGATGCATTTACAGATCGCATCTCCAAAGTCAAGGATGGCAAGGTTGAGCTCGCGGGCTTTATGCCAGCGGAACCGGGCTGGTGGAACTGGGGCTGGGGCTATTGGTTTGGCGGCAAGCTCATCGATGGCGACAAGCTGACCATCAACTCACCAGAAAACATCCGCGCCTTTGAATGGGTGCTGTCTTACAGCAAGCGCTTTGGTGTCCGGGAGACGCAAAACTTCCAGAGCGGCTTTGGAAACTTCTCATCCCCGCAAAACCCATTTATGTCCGAGAAGGTCGTTTCCGTGATGCAAGGCGTCTGGATGGCTAACTTCATCGACCTCTACAACAAAGAGCTTCCATGGATAGCGGTGCCATTCCCTCTACCAAAAGACCAGCAGCATCTTAAGGGCATGAACTTTATCGCGATGGACACGCTGGTCATCCCGACGGGAGCCAAGCACAAGCGTGAGGCCTTTGAGTTCATCGCATTCGTACAACGCCAGGACCAAATGGAGCTGCTGTGCTCATCGCATGGCAAGAACTCTCCGCTCGTCAAGGTGACGGATAAGTTCTTCAACACCCACCTAAACCCGTACATCCGCCTCTTCGATGAGCTGGCGCGCTCTCCAAATGCCGCTTACATCCCGCAGATTGGTATCTGGCCCCAGATGGACAGTGAGCTCAAGAACGCGTTCACTGAAATCAACTTGGGAACAAAGACGCCAAAGGAAGCCCTCGATGCAGCACAGGCGCGGCTCGATCCACAGTGGCGACGCTATCAACAGCAGGTCATGGGCAGAAGCATCACAACAGCGGAGGCAAAGCCATGAAATCTGAAGCGCGTATCGCCTATCTCTTCGCCATGCCGTGGATTCTGGGCTTTCTGACCTTCCTCCTCTATCCGGTAATGGCATCGTTTTTCTATAGCTTCACCGACTTCTCAGTTCTCCGCCCGCCGCGCTTTATCGGCCTTGAGAACTACAAAGAGATGGTTCAGGACGAAGTCTTCTGGATGACGATCCGGAACACATTCACCTATGTGGTCGCAGCGGTACCCCTTTCGGCGACAGTTGCGATTATCCTCGCGATGCTGCTGAACACCAAGGTCAAAGGCCTCGCGTTCTACCGGACGCTGTTTTATGTGCCAAGTCTGGTCCCGATGGTCGCCCTCGGCATCCTGTGGCTCTGGATTTTCAACGGCGAGCACGGCTTGCTCAATATGTCGCTAGAGAAGCTCGGGATGTCGAAGCCGCCTAACTGGCTTGGCGATCCGGCATGGTCGAAGGTCACATTGGTGCTGATTGCGATGTGGGGTTCCGGAAACGCGATGGTTATTTACCTCGCCGGCCTTCAGGATATCCCGCAGTCTCTCTACGAAGCAGCCGACCTCGATGGCGCACGTCTTGTGGCGAAGACCCGCCACGTGACGCTTCCGATGCTCAGCCCAGTGATTCTGTTCAATGTGATCATGGGGATGATTGGTGCGCTCCAGGTGTTTGCGGTTCCGTACGTGATGTTTCCAAACGGCGCACCAGCACGCTCAACCTACTTCTTTACAACCTATCTGTTCGATAATGCCTTCCGTTTTCAGCGGATGGGCTATGCGAGTGCGATGGGCTGGGTGCTCTTCCTGATCACCCTGACGCTGACATTTGTTGCCCTCCGATTGAGCGAGCGGCAGGTTCACTACGATCGGAGCTAAACCATGAAGCAAAAGAAATTCAGTCTCGCTACCGTTCACATCGTGCTGATTGTGTTGAGCCTAATCTTCGTTTCGCCATTGTTGTGGATGGTAACGACGGCGATTAAGCCGATTGAAGAAACGATGACGGCGACGCCGACGCTGTTGCCAAGCAAGTTTCTCTGGGACAACTTCCCAAAGGCAGTGACCTACGGCAGCAAAGAGCTCGGCTACATTCCGTTCCTCCTCTACGCACGCAACACCTTAATGGTCACTCTGCTTTGTGTTGCAGGGTCCGTCTGCTCCAATGCCGTGGTCGCATATGCCTTTGCCCGCCTCCGCTGGCCGGGCCGAGACTTCTTCTTTGCCGTAACGCTTGCGACCATGATGGTCCCCTTCCCTGTCTTAATGGTCCCGACATTTGGCCTCTTCAAGTGGCTGGGCTGGGTGGGTTCCTTCCGCCCGCTTTGGGTACCGGCATTCTTTGGAAGCGCGTTCTCGATCTTTTTGCTCCGTCAGTTCTTTAGGACCATCCCGATGGAGCTGAGTGAGGCGGCGAAAATCGATGGCTGTTCAGAGGTGCGTATCTTCACCGATGTCCTGCTTCCACTGGCAAAGCCCGCGCTTGCTGTCGTTGCCTTGTTCACCTTTATGGGAACGTGGAATGACTTTATGGGCCCGATGATTTACCTCTCAGACCAGGAGACATTTACGCTGTCGCTAGGACTTCAGGCGTATCAGAGCCAGCACGGCGGAACGCAGTGGAACCTCTTAATGGCCGCTGCAACCGTTGTGATTCTCCCTGTGATCATTGTGTTCTTCTTCGCGCAGAAGATGTTCATTCAGGGCATCGCCACCAGCGGCCTCAAGGGTTAGTGTAGATCGGGCGGGGTAGATTTTTTCTGATGACGTTCAACTATGCAAACCGCCGCACACATGCCTGGATAAGCATGTGCTTTGCGGTCCCGCTTGTCGTCGTAATCATCACGGGGATTCTGCTCCAGCTCAAAAAACAGCTACCTTTCGTCCAACCCATTGAACGCGCAGGGGTAACGCATGAGCCGGTGGCGACGCCTGCTCAATACCTCGAAGCAATCAACCGGGGAAAGCTCGATGGGGCTGTGACTTGGAAGGATGTCCAGCGTGTTGACATCCGGCCATCAAAAGGCATCGCTAAAGTCATTTTGAAGAGCGATGTTGAATACCAAGTTGACCTCGGAACCGGCAATGTTCTACAGCGTGAGCTACGCATGAGTGACTTTATCGAATCGCTCCACGATGGCTCATTCTTCGCAGGCGATATAAGCAAGCTGGGCGTCTTCCTCCCGGCAGCCATCGGGCTACTTGTCCTCTGGGTGTCCGGAATCTATATGTTCTGGTTACCAATCATCGTAAAGCAGCGAAAGAGCCGGGCAGCCAAAAAGTTCTGATTAGACTGTTTCCCCGACTGCCGCTTTGCCCAGATACGCGGATGCATCCATAAGGAGCTGATTCAGCGTAAACGTCGTCCCGCGGGACCATTCTCCAGGATAGGCAGCACGTGAACGATCCCGCGCTTCCGCATGCAATGCAGAGAGGTACGGTCGTGCGATGTGGAGGGAGCGGAGGCGAACTGCATGTGCCCCACCGTAAAGGCGCGCCGCAGCCGCATCATCCCCGCGGCTTGCTGCATACGCTGCGACGATGTCGATCTCTATCAATGCATCACGGTAGATTCCGTAGCGCATCCGCAGCGGCAAGGTTAACGCCACGCCCGCGGCTGCACTATCGATCAAGCCACACGCGTGTTCAGCCTTCGAAAGCGTACACCGACTGGTGATGTAGCCCATCATTTTCGGACCAGGCGTAATCGGCTGGCCCTGTGAGAAATGACGCCAACCGGATGCGGCCAAGGCGACCGCCTCACTGGACTCGCCTTTTGCAAGGGCAATGTCGGCAAGCATTGGATGACTATCGGTAAGGCTCCAAGGTGCCCGGTCTCCCGTAGCGGACCGTAAAAAGTCGCTGTGACGCTGGCGCAATGTTTGGCACCAATGGTCTGCAGCCGTGTGGTTGCCAAGAATCGCTTCAGCCGATGCAAGCGCAAGGAGCGGAGCGACCATCCCGGGACTGGATGGAAAACCCTCAATGGCACTCCATGCGCGGCGGGCTATGTCACGTGCCTGCTCAAACTGGCCGGTTGTGATCAGGGTTGATGCAAGCAATGTGAGAGGTTGCCAGACATATTGATCCGTGTTAGCGAGGCCGCTGGATGCGTAGAAACGAATTACAGCCTCAAGTGCATCCCGTGCTTCCACCGTTTCCAGAGTCCATATACAGAACTGTGCCTTGATAAAGTGAGTGTCTCGAACGACTGCAGGTGTCGAGTCCTGAGCGTGGCGGATCGCATCATCAATCAGCTGCGCAGCAAGCTTGAGGTCACCTTCATACCAGGCAGACAACGCATTGTGACG
>JBEEMN010000155.1:0-4598 GCA_041192625.1 Armatimonadota bacterium | reverse complement strand
GCTGTTGGCTTTGGCGAAAACCTCAAACCTGAGTTCACCGAGTACGCAAAGCAGATCATCCTGAATGCACAAGCGCTATCGAAAGCTCTACAGGCACGTGGCTTCACGATTTGTTCGGGTGGAACCGACAACCACCTCATGCTCATCGACCTCCGCAATAAGGGTGTCAATGGCAAAGATGCGCAGTTTGCCTGTGATGAAGCGGGCATCACCTTGAATAAAAATGGTGTGCCATTTGATGACAAGTCTCCGCTCATCACCAGTGGAATTCGTATCGGAACGCCTGCTGTGACCACGCGTGGGATGAAGGAAGCGGACATGGATGTCATCGCGGGCTTCATCGACCGTGCCATCAATGGGCGTGCGGATGCTGCAGTGCTCCACGGCATTGCCGGCGAAGTCAAAGCATTCTGCGCTGGTTTCCCGATTTGGGAGTAAGTTGACGGAATCAGTAAGCCAGCGTCCAAGCTGGGATGAGTACTTTCTCAGTATCGCCCGTGAGGTCGCGACGCGTTCCACTTGCCTTCGTCGGCATGTTGGCGCGCTGATTGTGCGCGACCGACGGATTTTGTGCTCGGGCTATAACGGCTCGCCGCCTGGTCAACCTCACTGCTCGGATGTCGGCTGTCTTATCGAAGATGGCCGCTGTATTCGCACACTCCATGCGGAGCAAAATGCCATCACACAGGCAGCTCTGCATGGCGTGAGTACGCAGGGCGCGACGCTTTACTGCACCTGCCGGCCATGTCATGTCTGTGCACGGATGATTGTGGGAGCGGGAATCGTACGCGTGGTGTTTTTCGGGGATGCTCCTGAAGGTTGGGCATCGGATGTGCTCCGGGATGCTGGTGTATTGGTGTGTGGACTGCCTGAACCTCCTCGCCGTTCGGACACCGGTTGGGATAAACTCATCCTGCAATGAATGCGGTGCTGTTACAACAAATGGCCGTTGCTGCGGCCGTCGCCGGAACGGTCACCGCACTGGTTACCCCCCCTGTCCGCCGGATGGCAATCGCCGCCGGTGTGGTCCGTGAAGCACGTAAACGTGATTCCCACACGGAACCAACGCCTCTCTGGGGCGGGGTTGCGATTATTGTTGGATTTCTAGCGGCATTTGCGCTGGTACGCCTTCTTTGGGTCCCGGCATTTGAACACGGCCTAAGTACAAACCATGCGCACCCCATCCTTGGAATTTTGATTGGTGCACTCCTCGTCGCAACGGTTGGCCTGCTCGATGACAAAGGCGACCTCAAGCCGTGGCAGCAAATGCTTTCCCTGCTCACAGGCGGTCTGATCGCAGCGCTCTTTGGAGCCCGAATTGCCGGCATCACCAATCCTCTCGATGGCGGCTGGATACAGCTCCCCCTCCCCGTTTCGATCATTGGAACGATGGCTTGGATCTTCCTGGCGGCGAAGACGTTTGACTTCCTCGATGGCCTTGATGGCCTTGCGGCTGGGATTTGTGCTATTTGCGCAACAACGATGGGCTTGATGGCAGTGAGTATGCGGGCGAGTGACCCGGTTGTCGGTCTCTTGGCGGCGGCGGTTGCAGGAAGCTGTATTGGCTTTCTAAGACACAACTACAACCCGGCGAGCATCTTTATGGGCACTGTCGGCGCGCAGTTTCTAGGTTTCTTGCTCGCATCCCTTGCCGTCGTCGGCGCATTCAAAGTCCCCGCTACGATTTCGGTAATCGTACCTATCCTTGTCCTCGGCGTGCCAATCCTAGATGCCTTTTATGTCGTCATAAAGCGTGTCGTCACGAAGGCGCCTCTGCGGGAAGCGGATCAAAGCCATATCCACCACCGCCTGCGCAAGCAAGGCCTTTCGGTTCGCCAAGCAGTCTGGACCATTTACGGCCTGACAGCCTGCACCTGTGCAATCGCTCTCCTCCTTGCATGGCGCTGGGGCCGATGAAGCGAAAGATTCTCCCGGACACCCTTATCGGCGAACGTCTTTCCCTGCGCCCGATTTCACCAGCGGATATCACCGCAGTCCTCGTGTATTCATCCGACCCGGATGTCACGACTTACCTCCCATGGCACCCAACGGTGGATGCAATGGTTGTGCGGATGTTTTTACAGCAACAGCAGGATCGCCGACGTAAAGGAACATCGTTTGGCTATGCCGTGACAGAGCTGGCATCCGGCGAGATGATCGGCGCAATCGACCTGATGGGCTTGCATTCCGGCCACCCCGGAAACTGCGAGCTTGGCTATGTGTTTCGCCGTACATCCTGGGGACTGGGCTACGCGACAGAAGCCGGTGCTCTCCTCCTCGATGCTGCATTTCAAAACCCGGGAATTTTGGTAGTGGATGCATACGCGGATGCCGATAATGTCGGGAGTCAACGCGTGATGGAAAAACTTGGCATGCAGAAGGTTAATTCTGAGCTACGGATTGTCAAAGGGCGTGAACGAATTTATTTCCACTATGCCATCGCGCGGACACAGCATGCAGCGTGTCCGGTTTTAGGAGTCGCATTATGAAGCGTGTTTCGGTTGCCTGTGTGTTTGGGACCCGCCCGGATGCTGTCAAAATGGCACCGGTTATTAAGGAACTCGAGCGGCATCCGGACCAGATTCGCATCATCCGAATCTCCACCGGTCAGCATAAGGAAATGCTTGAGCAGGTCCTCCGCGTCTTCGATGTCACCCCTGACTACGACTTGCAGCTGATGACGGATCGTCAGACGCTGACCGACCTCACAACACGCGCCCTCGGAGCCTTGGTGCCCGTGCTGGAAGCAGAGAAGCCAGATCTAGTTATTGCGCAAGGCGATACGACGACAACATTTGTAGCAAGCCTCGCCGCCTTTTATGCAAAAGCAAAGTTTCTCCATGTAGAGGCCGGCCTTCGAACAGATAACAAGTGGAATCCCTTCCCGGAGGAAATGAACCGCCGCCTCACCGGGCGCCTCACCGATTTCCACTGCGCCCCGACGGAGTTGAGCGCCGCTAACCTACGTGCGGAAGGCGTTGACCCGGCCACGATTCGCGTTACCGGCAACACCGTTGTCGATGCCCTGCATCTCGTTGTTGCACAGGACTATGCCTTCGAAGATGCTGTTGTCCAAGCCTTTGTGGACACACCTGGACGCATCGTTTTGGTGACCGCGCACCGGCGTGAAAACTGGGGCGAGCCGATGCAGCATATCTGCGAGGCCATTCTCGACATGGTTACCAACCATGAGGATGTGCGTGTCATCTTCCCGATGCATAAAAACCCTGTTGTTCGTGAAACGGTGGTTCCGATTCTGGGTGGGCACCCACGGATTTTGCTCACTGAACCACAGGAATACTTCCCGTTCATCCACCTGATGCGTCGCTCTACGTTTGTTCTGACCGATAGCGGCGGAGCACAAGAAGAAGCACCAGGTCTTGGAAAACCAGTCGTGATTCTTCGGGAAACTACGGAGCGCCCTGAAGGGGTGCATGCCGGCAATGCAGTGCTTGTGGGAACCGATAAGGCAAAAATTGCAGCCGCAACAAATGCCCTCTTGTCGGATGATGCAGTCTATGCGAGGATGAGCCAAGCGGTTAGCCCGTATGGCCAGGGCGATTCGGCGGTGCAAATCCGCAGCTGGATATTAGAGGCATTTGAAACCAACGATGGAAAATGACACCCGGCAGCTGACACGCGACGATTGGGAACATATCGTCCGCTCTGGCATCCACGCTTTCTTTACCCACATGTGGGCATTTTTCAAAGCGCGGAGTATTCGACTCCTGTTACTCGCTGGCATCTTGTATTTGCTCTGGAGACTGCAGACCGTTGTCACAACGGTGATCGCTGCGGGAATCCTAGCAAGTGCAGCAGGCGCGTTCGTAGATCCATTGATGCGTTTCAAGCCACTGATGCGAATTCCACGCCATACCCGGCGGGCCATCGCTGCAGGGATTGTGCTCGCAGCCATCTTGGCAGCCCTTGTCGGAATCATTGTCGTGTTCCTCCAACCGTTCCAGGTGGAGTTTAAGAATCTGGTGAATGACTGGCCGAACATTCAGGCGCAGATCACCAAGCAGACAGAAAACCTGAAGACCACATGGGAAGGTCTTCCGGACTGGGTGCAAAAGCTTGCTCCTCAAAGCGGAGGCGGATCCAAAACGGGCGGGGCAGAGCAGTCACCTGAAATCGGCAAGTCCATCACGACCTATCTCACGGGTCTGGTGTCCAAGACGCTTTCTGCTGCCGCACACATCGTCGAGCTAATCCTCGTTCCTGTGATGGCCTATTACTTCATCGTGGATGGCCGTGACCTCAAGCGGGAGTTCCTCCGCTTCCTGCCAGTCCGCCAGCAGCGTCTGGCGCATGCGGTGATGATGGAGGGAGCGATGATTATGCGATCGTTCCTGATCGCACAGTTTGTCCTCGCAGCAATCGCCGGTGTGGTGATTGGATTGCTCCTCGGCGTCTTCCAGATCAAATATGCGCTGACCCTTGCCCTCATCGCGGCGGTCACGCGCGTTGTTCCTGTGATTGGCCCACTCCTTGGTGGGATCCCTCTGGGCATCCTCGTCTTCGTTCAATGTTCATCAAATGGCAACTACGGCAGCCTAATTATCATTTTGGGTCTCTTTACACTGATGCATCTTGCC
>JBEEMN010000154.1:0-4601 GCA_041192625.1 Armatimonadota bacterium | reverse complement strand
GATTTTAGCCAAGCGCTCAACATAGGCGCGGAGGTCATCCTTTTGTGGGACACCAAAATCCGCAAGCTTTCCATGCTTCTTTACAGCCGTTGAGAGCTCGGTTATCACCGTGGTGCCCTTTTTGGCTTTCCCATCCTCGATAACCGGCTCTCCCGTGAGGAGAATCATCAGGCTGCTGGAAGGAATCTTGTCAATTCCGGATGCCAGCTTTTTCTGCGTCGCATCATCCAGCTGCTCTGCATGCGTAACCAGGACCACACGCTTGCCATCCCCAAATGGAGCCGTTGAAACCGCCGACAGCAAGCGATCAATCGGGGTTCCATCCGCAGCTATCGTTTCTGAATCGAAGTCTGCAAAGTCACTATCAACCCTTGTCGTCAACTCGCGGGCAAGTTTCGCCTTTTCCGCTGACTGGGTCCCGGTGATAAGGACGATTCTGGTTTCAAGCGGGATGTCAGCGTGCATGTCTCACATTCCACCCGCAATCAGCGGCTACGTGCAACCTTGGTAAGCGAATTTACATCCGCGATGATTGCGCTGACATCGGCTGCAATACGTTTAACATCGGATGCCGATACCGGGTATCCCCCGTAAATAACCCGGCCGACAACCATCCCAGTATTTCGAAGACTTGTCGCAGTCTCACCGCGGCCGGCCCGCTCGAGCGCTACGCTGGCATCTTCGACAACTTCATCTATTGTGCGCGACGCAGCTGTGTCAACGCCGGAACGCCCAATGGCTTTCTCAAGCTTGCCCCACAGCGCCGCCAGCTGCCGTGCTTCTACACTACGGCTAGCCCCCCCTGATACTGCATCGCGCTTAGGGGCACGAACCATCGCGGCAACGATCAAAAACACACCCGGAACAATAAAGACCCACGGAGAGCTCACTAGCTGTTGCAAACGCGTAAGCCACGTGCGACCGCCAGCAGCCTGATTCACCTGTGCAGTGTCTGCGATGGCTGGTGTCAGTGCTGTGGCATCAAACGGAACCCATCCCTGGCCAACGAAGTAAACCTCGGCCCAGGCATGACGGTTGCTCTCACGAATCTGAAAGGCACCGGTATCTTCCGTCGATGCCTCACCGCCATTAAAGCCCGTTGCGATTCGCGCCGGAAGACCAGCCATCCGGCACATGATGGCCACTGACGATGCATAGAGGTCGCAGTAACCCTGGCGGGAATCATTGAGGAAGTAATCAACTGGGTCGCGGCCCGGAGGGACACGCGCCGCCTGGAGGTTGTAGGTGCAGCGGCCCCCAACGTAGCGCCGAATCGCTTCTGCTTTTGCATAAGGCCCCGTGGCACCCTTTGTCGCATCACTCACATGCTGCGCGATCGCCGGGTTCACTGGAGCCGCAAGAAATGGTCGCATGATCGATGGGTAGTCCTGGGATGATGCATTTAGGGCATCCTCATCGGTCGTTGGCAGACGTGATTCCATTTCATAGGAACTGAGGTAGGCATATGCTCCGATATTGCCATCCGGGGTTGCATACAAACTCGGTGATGCGACTTTGATACGAACCGCATCGCCGGCGACATAGACGAGCGCAAGGATGTCATCCGCTGCGACGACCCGGTACTTGATGCTTGGCTGGGTTGCCGGGACGCTGTCGCCACGGGGATTCAGAACATAATCGGCAACACCGCCTGGCCCACGGCTTCCAAAGACTTCCTTGCCCAAGCGAAACTGCTCCGTCGTCCACCCTTTTCCGGTGTACGTGTCATACGTTCGGCCACGCAATAAGCGGGGTTCATCGGTGAAGACCTTCATGACCGGCGTTTGGTCATCGCGTAAAGGACCTAGTCCAATACCAAACGTCCCACCGCCTTCGCTGAGGCGTTCGAGCTGTGATGCACGGCTAGCAGCAGATTGATTCTCGGCACGGAGCTGGTTTACGACTTGTGCGAGTGAGACGTTCTTTCCCAGCATCCGCGTTGGAATCGAAATCACAACACCAAAGAAGATGGCAAACACCCAAAGTAGCGCGGCGCTACGCACCTGGCGAATCAGGTAGTCACCGGATGCGACACTTTGGCGGGATGTGAGCGGTGCCTGCGCAAGCGCATGGATATGCACCAATGTAAACAGCAGCCCAAAGAGAAACATCGCGAAGTAAATGATTAGCTGAAGGTTGACATCCGATGTCGCACTCAAGCCAACAATCGCAAGTCCCCAGACGCCTACAAACGCAACACTTTCATCCGTGACCAGAATAAGGGCACCGACGGCCGCAACAATGGCAAGTGTCCCGAGAATGAGCTGTTCCGCAATCTGCCGGAACTCGTAGCTGGCGACCGAGCCAAGAACGACTCTTGTTAGCAGCAGGATGACCGCTAGGCCAAAGAGACCAAACGCTCCAGCACGCAGAAACTCAGATCCCGCGCCAAGCTGCCGTAAGCGAAATGCTCCTGCAAAGCCAACGAGTGTGATCACCAGGCAGAGAACGCCAATGACTGGATTGACGAACACTTCCCGGGCGGCAAGGAGAGCCGCGCACTGTGTAAATGCTGCTCCAAGATAGAGCGGCAATGACACTGCGACCAGTGTCCGGGTCTTAGGCTGCACCAATTGCACGGACAAAACGTCGCCCTCCATCAACCCAAGGATTTGCATTGTCATCCACAATACGCACACGTATCCCCGCTGGGATGTTTGCTAGACCGCACCGGGCTGGTGTTGATCCCTCCGTAAGAAGGATGACTTCTGTCGCAATGCCCCCACGTCTCACAGCGGCGATGCATTGGAGCACATTTGCGGTGATGGAAGGCGTGACGATAACGGTGCGGGTACGGGATGCGTTAGTGCGGTTGGTCGGCTGTGGATACTGCTCCGTACCAGGGACATCGAGGTGCGCAAGCCATTCGAGAAGCGCGAAGCGTGCCCGGCGGGCATCTCCCTTGGTTGTTGCGGAGCAGACCGTAGCACCACAGCTTATGTTGAATGCCCCACCATCGCGCTGCACACGATCCGAAAGCGTCGCGGCGACCTTGATGGCGACTTCAAAGGTAGACTGCCTGCCGGTGCCGCGATGATTTGCAGCAGTGCCCATGATGATTAGTTGCATGTCCTGCGGAAGGGCATCTTCGTACTCGACAACCACTAGCTTGTCACGGCGCGCACTTGCACGCCAGTGGACACGCCGCAGGCTATCGCCCTGTACATATTCACGGACACCATGGAGGTCGACGCCTTCTCCGCGACGGATGCTGCCATCTTGCTCTTCTTGCCCGCGGGCACCGAGCTGGCCGTTCGAGGCATTTGGAGCCAGCGCAGATGCGGGATGCACGACAATTTCATCTGCGCCATCAAGCGTCGATTCGAAGAAGTACAAGCCTATCGGGTCGCTGGAGTCCATGGTTGCCTGATCAAACGTGTAGACACCCCGAAGACTTGGTTGCGCAACATAAGACAGATGACCAGTGATGCCATCCCATCGCTGCAGACACCCAAGTTCAGCCCTTGGGGTCGTCGTCGTGAAGCCTGTGGGTACACGGTCCATGATGTGCAGCGCGCCTTGTGGAAGACCACCGGCAGAGCTGACATTGAGCCGAATCTCAACTGGTCTGCCTTCGACGCCAACGGGTGGGAGGTTGCGTTTGACGGTGTATCTTGGCGTGAACTTCACCGCGACCAAGTAGGCGACTGGCTGGATCATCGCAAGCGCCACCGCCATGATGTAGAGATAGACGATGTCGAGGAGCATCGCGACGACGAGCAAAAACGCAAATGCCAGCGTCACGACCAGCGACTTCATCCCTGCAGCCGAACGCCTCGTCTGCGAGATCAGGGCAACATCGGATGCAGCCGCGTTTTGTGTAGATGCTTCATCTCGCAAGGCTGGGGCTGACATAGCCGGATTGTACCTGTCCGATACGGCCTTGCGCGTACCCCTTGACCGGTTAACTGTCACCGGATTGCCGGGAATTTTGTGGATGAATGACAGGTTTTGCGGTCTACATTTGTTGGGACTGTCCCATTTTCGTGGGTGCTTTTCCCCGCCAGATGCCTGATTTTGCCCCTCCTAACAGATAGAATCGACATCGTGAACGCCATTGTCAAATCCACTCCGGCCGCTGGAGCCCTTTGGACAACCCGACCAATGCCTGTTGCAGGTGTTGGCGAATTGCTCGTCCGCATTGATGCCGTTTCCCTCTGCGGAACCGATCTCCACGTTTATAACTGGGATGCATGGTCGGCCGGACGCGTGAAACCGCCCATCACAATGGGACATGAATGGGCTGGAGAAGTGCTGGAACTCGGACCAAACGCCACTGGATTTGCTCCAGGTGACCGCGTATCCGGGGAGTCACATAAGATCTGCGGTCATTGTCGACAGTGCAAAACCGGTGATGGCCATGTCTGTACGAGTACGCAGATTTTTGGTGTGGACACGGATGGCTGCTTTGGACAATATTTCGCTGTCCCGGCGGCGAGTGTGCTGAAAAATGATCCGCGCATCCCGAATACCATCAGCTGTCTCCAGGATCCCCTCGGAAATGCTGTCCATGCCGCGCTGGTTGAACCGCTTGCCGGCAAATCGGTCGCCGTGCTTGGCTGTGGTCCTATCGGCTTGTTTGCTATCGCCGTCTGCCGTGC
>JBEEMN010000153.1:0-4623 GCA_041192625.1 Armatimonadota bacterium | reverse complement strand
TTACGGACACAAACGCAGCAATCGCTTGGCCTTTGACATCGTGAGTTTTGCCGATTACCGCACTTTCGGCAACCGCTGGATGTTCAACCAAGGCACTTTCGACTTCCATCGTGGAAATGTTGTGGCCAGCCACGAGCATGATGTCATCGACGCGGCCCAACAGCCAAATGTAGCCATCCTCGTCTTTACGCGCACCATCTCCTGCAAAATACAGGTTCTTGTCGCCGAACTTGGACCAATAAACATTCTTGTAGCGGTCATCATCGCCCCAAAGCGTCCGCAGCATACTTGGCCATGGCGATTTGATCACGAGGAAACCACCATTTCCATTTGGAACGGACTCACCATTATCATCCACAACATCGATGTCAATACCGGGAAATGGCCGCGTTGCAGATCCTGGCTTTGTTGCGACGATTCCAGGCAATGGCGTAATCATATGTGCGCCGGTCTCGGTCTGCCACCACGTGTCTACAATCGGGCAGTTTCCGTGACCAACATGCTCGTGGTACCACATCCAAGCCTCGGGGTTGATCGGTTCACCCACAGAGCCTAAGAGGCGGAGGCTACTAAGGTCGTGCTGCTCGAGATGCTCGGTCCCCCACTTCATAAAGGCTCTGATTGCTGTCGGAGCGGTGTAGAAAATGGTGACCTTGTGATCCGCGATGATCTTCCAGAAGCGGTCACGCGCAGGGAAGTCAGGTGCGCCTTCGTACATCAAAACGGTTGCGCCGCACGACAGAGGGCCATAGACAACATAGCTATGCCCGGTTACCCAACCGACATCCGCTGTACACCAGTAAACATCGCCTTCACGGACATCAAAGGTCAGCTTCATGGTCGCCGTAGCTTGTGTCAGGTATCCACCGCTTGTATGGAGGATGCCCTTTGGTTTACCTGTTGAGCCACTTGTATAGAGGATGAAGAGTGGAGCTTCAGAATCAAGGCTGACTGCCTCGGTTACAGGTTCAGCCGTTTCAGCGAGGTCATGCCACCAATGATCACGTCCATCGATCATTGTTATGTCCTGCCCTGTCCGGCGGAGAACGATGACGGCTTCGATTCCAGCACAAGCACTGTCTTCAAGTGCAGCATCGACGGCAGCCTTTAGGGCTACTTGACTACCGCGGCGCCATCCACCATCGGATGTAACTACAATCTTGCTCTGTGAATCGTGGATACGCTCTTTGAGTGAATCGGCAGAGAAGCCTCCAAAGACAACCGAATGGACAGCCCCAATGCGAGCGCAAGCGAGCATTGCAACCGCAGCTTCAGGAATCATCGGAAGGTAGATTGTGACACGGTCACCTTCGTCGACACCCAGGCCACGAAGCACTCCTGCGAAGTCTTGCACTCGGGTGAGGAGCTGCGCATACGTGATGATTTCGGTATCGCCAGGCTCGCCTTCAAATCGAATGGCTTCGACATCACCCTTACCGGCAGCAACATGCCTGTCGAGACAGTTCGTTGTCAGGTTGAGCTTGCCTCCGACAAACCACTTCGCGTGTGGAGGGTTCCACTCAAGAACAGAGTCCCATGGCTTGTCCCATTGCAGTGTGGATGCCCACTCTGACCAGAAGGCTATTGGATCTGCTTTCGCACGGTCGTAAATGCCTGCATCGTTGCAGTTGGCAGCCGCAGCAAATGCGGCACTGGGCGGAAAGAGACGGGATTCTGACAGGTGGGCTTCAATGGCCGGTGAGTCGCTCATATTGAGATGAGTTTAAAAGCGGAAATGCGCCGCGTCAAGGTGTTAAGTTCTTTAGTGTTGTCAGTCTGACCCGTTGCAAGGTACATTGGGCGGGTACGCCGCGTTTCAGGCCCCACCTGAGCGGCGTTTTGTATGTCATGTCTGGCATACCCCAAGACTAATTTTGGTTTCACAGGAGAGTATTGTCCATGGCGACGCAGAAGCGCGTTTGGTTGTTCCGGGATGGAAATCGTAGCCTCCGGGATTTGCTCGGTGGCAAGGGTGCAAACCTCGCTGAGATGATGAATATCGGACTTCCGGTCCCACCTGGGTTTACGATTACAACCGAGGTGTGTACGGATTACAACGCGAACGGACGTCAGCTACCTGATGGTCTGATTGACGAAATCAAGGCTGCTCTCGCGGATGTTGAAAAGGAACTGGGCAAAACGTTCGGTGACCCGAACAACCCGCTCCTGTTGTCCGTTCGTAGCGGCGCACGGTTCTCGATGCCAGGAATGATGGACACCGTCCTCAACCTTGGCCTCAACGATGAGATTGTAGATGCGCTGTCGCTCGTCGCTGATCCACGATTTGTGTACGATTCTTACCGTCGGTTCATTATGATGCTGTCCGATGTTGCTTACTCTGATCACTATGAGCACATCACCAAGCATGACTTTGAGCACATGTTCTACGACCTCAAAGCGAAGCTTGGCGTAACGGAAGACTTGGAAGTTCCTGCTGAGAGCTTGAAGAGCCTCTGTGATGACTACAAGGCACACGTTATCAAGCAAACTGGAAAGCAGTTCCCACAAGATCCGCATGAGCAGCTCGACGCGGCAATCACGGCCGTTTTCCGCTCGTGGAACAATGAGCGCGCCATCATCTACCGCCGCAAGGAAAAGATTGATGACTCGATCGGAACCGCTGTCAACGTCCAGGCGATGGTCTTTGGCAACCGTGGTGATGACTGTGGTACCGGTGTTGCGTTTACACGTAATGCATCCACAGGCGAAAATGTCATCTTTGGCGAGTACCTGATGAATGCGCAGGGCGAGGATGTTGTTGCTGGTGTTCGTACACCAATGCCAATCTCCGAGCTTGCAAAGCAAGATCCGGTTATCTACAAGCAGTTCGAAGAAACCTGTGATGTTCTCGAAAAGCACTACAAGGACATGCAGGACATCGAGTTCACAATCGAACACGGTAAGTTCTACATCCTTCAGTGCCGCTCCGGTAAGCGAACTGGCCCAGCGGCAGTACGTATTGCAGTGGACCAAGTCAAGGAAGGCCTCATCACGAAGGAAGATGCGATTACACGTGTCGATCCTAACCTGTTGACGCAGTGCCTCCTGCCTGTTATCCCAACGAATGCAAAGTACAACGTCATCGCACGTGGACTTCCTGCAGGACCTGGCGCAGCAACAGGCGTCGCAGTCTTCTCATCCGACCGAGCTGCTGAGCTCGGTAAGGGCGGAGCAGGCGAGCGTGTGATTCTGGTTCGTGCTGACACCAACCCAGATGACCTCAAGGGAATGCTTGCTGCACAAGGTGTTCTGACAGAGCGTGGTGGAATGACATCGCACGCGGCACTCGTTGCACGTGGCTTTGGTATCCCAACCGTTGCTGGATGTTCCGAAATCAGCGTTGGCGCGGATCACTTCGTGATCAAAGCAACGGGACAAATCGTTAAGGAAGGTGAATTCATCTCCTTGAATGGCGGACTCGGCGAGGTTATCTCCGGTCAGGTACCTGTTGAAGAAGCCAAGATGACGGGTGATTTCGGCGAATACATGTCCTGGGCTGATGAGTTCCGTGGCAAGTTTGGTGTTCGCACCAATGCTGATACGCCTAAGGACACTGAGCTCGCGATTAAGCTGGGTGCCGAAGGTATTGGCCTCTGCCGCACTGAGCACATGTTCTTTGAAGGTGAGCGTCGCCCTGTTGTTCAACGGATGATTCTTGCAACCAACGATGCAGATCGTCAGGTTGCACTCGATGAGCTCCTTGAGTTCCAACGAGAAGACTTCAAGGGAATCTTCGAGGTTCTTGGTGGACGTCCATGTACCGTTCGTCTGATTGATCCCCCACTTCATGAGTTCATGCCTAACCGCGAAAAGCTCATCGAAGAGGTTGCTGCACTTCACGCCCTTGGCCAGTCGGATCCTGAAAAGGAAGCGATGCTCAAGGTTGTTGAGGGAATGCACGAAATCAACCCGATGATGGGTCTCCGTGGTTGCCGCCTCTCAATCGTGTTCCCACAGATTGTTGAAATGCAGACGAGGGCAATCCTCGAAGGCGCATCGGCAGTGGTCAAGGCCGGCGGTTCCGCCGTTCCTGAAATCATGATTCCTCTTGTAGGCCATGTCAATGAACTCAAGTTCGTTCGTCAGCGCCTCGAAGCGACTGCAGCTGCTGTCGTTACCGAACAAGGTGTTTCTGTGGACTACAGCTTCGGAACGATGATTGAAGTTCCTCGTGGTGCACTGACAGCAGATGAAATTGCTGTTGAAGCAAGCTTCTTCTCGTTTGGTACGAATGACCTTACGCAGATGACATTCGGCTTCAGCCGTGATGACTCTGACCGCTTCCTCAAGCCATATGTTGCTGAGAAGATTCTTCCAGGCGATCCGTTTGAATCCATTGACCAAGATGGTGTTGGTCAGTTGATGAAGATTGCGATCCAGAAGGCACACACTGTCCGCCCAGATATCAAGCTTGGTATTTGTGGTGAACATGGTGGCGAGCCATCGTCTGTGAAGTTCTGCTACGACATCGGCTTGAACTACGTGAGCTGTTCACCTTACCGTGTGCCGATCGCACGTCTTGCAGCCGCGCAGGCGGCACTTGGTAAAGGCGTAAGCGATAAGTAAAGTTAGATCTTAGATCTGACGGTATCCGGGGCACTGCTAGCGCAGTGCCCCCTTTTT
>JBEEMN010000152.1:0-4635 GCA_041192625.1 Armatimonadota bacterium | reverse complement strand
ATTGGCAACACTTACCTTTCCGATACCAATCCATCCTTCCTGTTCCTTGGAGATGTTACGTTCACGGGTGGAACTTGGCTGAATGCTGTTCGCATTGCCACCACTGGTGCAGGCGGAACGCAAACAGTCGTCGGACAACTTGGATTCAGTGGGTTGCCAGGTGGCCGTTCTGGCGTAGATCAGGTTTACCTTTCCGCAACTGCTGTACCTGAACCAGCTGAATGGGCTGCATTAGGCATGCTTGGATCTGGATTAGGCGGTTTGATGCTGCGCGCACGTCGTCGCACGAATTAGTTCACAAACTAATTGATCGATGACACTTACTTAGTTCAGTGTAAGTTTCATAAGGGCTGGTCTGATTCGAGAACCAGCCCTTTTTTGTGTCAATCTACTGTCAATTAACAAGTAATTTTGCTCTGTTGGGAATATTCGTCGTCGCCTACCATAGCCCATCAACGAGGTTGAACACTGAAAACAAGTGGATTGAGTTGAACATATTGGTCGGGAGACAAACAATGAAAAATCTTATTAAGTTCAGCGCTGCAGTTGCAGCAATCGCCGGAGTGGCTTCTGTTGCCACAGCTCAGAGTGTAGTTCCATTTGACTACACAAATACAATCGATGGTGGGACTGTGGTTGTCGGTGGAACACCACCAGCTGGCACCATTGTCTCAGTTGCTGGTGTGACGACGACTCTGAGCAGTGGACTTCCTGCTGCTTTTGCTTCCGGTGTGTATACATTCGACTACAGTTCTTTGACTTCTTACCTGTCGGTCAAGGACTCAGTCAACACGATCGTCCTTGAAGGCAATGTGAACATCATCGGCAACAGTGTCTTCTCCGCAACAAACCCATCCTTCTTGTTCCTCGGATCAGTTACTTATACTGGTGGAACCTGGTTGGATGCGGTGCGTATTGCCACCGCAGGTGCCGCGAGTGGACAGACCGTCACTGGTGAACTCGGATTCAGTGGATTGCCAAGCGGCCGTGTTGGTGTCGATCAGGTCTACCTCTCCGCCTCCGCCGTTCCTGAGCCAGGCGAGTGGGCAGCAATGGGTATGCTCGCATCCGGTCTTGGTGGACTCGTGATTCGTGCACGCCGCCGCAAGCTTGCATAGTCCTGCATAGCGTCAGATTGTAAGTAGCATGCCCCTCAGACTCGGTTTATGGATTCTGATGGGCATGCTTTTTTGATTCTATTCCAGGTGCCTGGCATGAATCTACCAAGCATAGATGAACGGCAGGCAGCCCTATTCATCGATAGATCCAGTCATTTGGCACACCAGTTGCAATGACAGTCCACGTGAAACAAATGTCGACTCAACTTGAAACATCGCTTAGGGTTACATCGAAGCCTGCACCTCAAACACAAACGTGGATTCAATCTATGTCAATTGTTCCAACGGTACGTGTTGGAGGGGTTGGATTCAGCAATGTAACGATGAGGCAGACTTTGTCTATGATTCTTTTGATGATTCAGAAAAGTCAGCAACCGCACCACATCGTGACAGGAAACCTTGACCATCTCTGCATCCTTGAAACGGATCGTGAGTTTAGAGACGCATACGCCAGTGCATCCCTTGTCTTGGCTGATGGCATGCCAGTCGTGTGGTTGTCTAAACTCATCCGTTCGCAAAATCAGCTTGCGCTTCCAGAGCGTGTTTCAGGAAGCGATTTGTTTTGGGAGTTAGGCAAGCTGTCACAAACGAATGGAGTCCGGATTTTCCTACTGGGTGGCAAGCCTGGTGCGGCTGACGGAGCCAAGGATAAATTAACCGAAACGTACCCTGATTGTGAAATCTGTGGAACATACTGTCCATCATTTGAAGATTTCGAGTCTACTGAAGTTCAGGATGAGATAGTTCGTCAAGTTCGCTCCGCATCCCCTGATGTCCTGATGGTTGCCTTTGGAGCTCCAAAACAGGAAAAGTGGATCATGGCTAACAAACATCGCCTCGGTGTTCCAGTTTCCATCGGAGTTGGTGGATCCTTCGAAATGGCCTGTGGATTTGCTAAGCGCGCTCCGAAGATAATGCAGGAGTTAGGTTTAGAGTGGGCTTTTCGGCTACTTCAAGACCCGGCTAGATTATATGAGCGGTATATACTTAAAGATATTCCATTTCTAATTAAGCTCCTTCGTAGAACCATTGTTGAAACCATAGCACGAACCCACTAAACTTAGTGATTGAAAGACGAATAGACATGACACCAACGCTATCAAGTCGGCGCTCGGCGCAAATCGGGCAGCGAACACCAATCACGATGTTACCTGCGGGAGAATGTGTGTACGTTGGTTTTTGTGACAACAATGTGTCTCCACACTATTTGATTGTGGGCGAAAATCTGTTCATTTTTCTTTCATCGAATTTGGACATCGCTGACATGGTTCGTTCTGTACAAGAGGTTGTAAGCGGGTTACCGGCATCGTGTGGTTGGCGACCAACAGATGCGAATGCAGCAATACGGTTGGATTGGATTGCTCAATCTATGGCAGTTTCGGAGAACGACAGCAATAGATCATTGGCTGTAATGCCACGGCGTCGTCTTAGCCCAGCTTAGAAACTTATCTCCGGTCGGGAAATGTCAAGTTCGTCCAGTAGATGGCTGTACAAGTCATCTATTTTTTTGACCGAGTCTGTTGCCGGTAATGCCAATCGGTTTTTGTATTTCAACTGCGGACAATAATGATGTGTCTCGTTGCCAAATAGGTTTATCCTGTTAGGAACATCGCCGATAATTTCGCCTCAAGATGCCCACTCGACCTGCCGATAACTGATGTGTATGGAATCGCAACCGTGCATCACCACGGACGGTTCATCGGAGCAAACGCGAAATGAAAACAATGGAGCTGCCACTTTCCAAGCCCGTGCAGGTCGGAAATCCCGTCCTCGTTGGCGGGATGATCACGGCTTTTACCGCCCTGCTGGCCTACATCGCCCTGCCGGCGATCCGCTTTTGGTATTGGGAATGGACGAAGCCCGAAACCTACTACGGACACGCTATCTTCGTTCCAGTTATCATTGCGGCAATCCTTTGGGTCAAACGTAAGGAAATCACTGCAGCGGGCATCACGCCAAACCTCATCGCAGGTGTGGGCGTTGCCGCAGGGCTTGGAATCCTTGTGTTTGCTGCAAAAATCCAGACTGAGGCCCTCCTCTCGCTTGGCCTGTTAATGACACTCACATTTGCCGCATGGACAGTCCTCGGCACCCGTGTGATAAAGGGGCCACTACTCTTCCCAGTCATCTTCGCATGGCTGATGGCACCGCTTCCGGGACCCCTGCTGAACGATGCCACTCAGGGGCTACAACGCTTTTCCACGGTCGGAGCAACCACGTTGCTCAAGCTGACGATGTTTCATCCGCGCCAGGATGGCAACCTCATCCACATGGACAACTACACCCTTAATGTGGATGTCCCATGCTCCGGATTCAAGCTCCTCCTGACCCTCCTCACGTTCAGTAGCACCTTCTCATATCTGACCGATGGGCCTGCTTGGCGCCGCTGGGTTATCTTCCTCGTGAGTCTCCCGCTGTCTATCCTCGTCAACAGCATCCGGATCATGATGATTGGTGTCGCCGGAGAAATCGCCGGTTCCAGCATCGCACATGCTTTCCACGACTGGTCAGGCCTGATTAGCCTCGTACTCTGCGCTGTTCTCCTCTTCTCGTTCGCAAAGGCAATGAAATGCAAGACTTTCGCCGGGCTTCCGCTCTTTTAGTCATCACGGCACTTGTTGCCGCAGGCGTTAACGCAACGTGGAACCCACCACCACCGCCTAAGTTCCAGGGACTCACCGCGATCAAGAAACGCATCCCAAGCGATGTGAACGGCGCAACCCGCGCTGATGACATTGAATTCGCACCAGATGTGAAAGCAGCTCTTAGTGCCGCAGACCTTATCGGGCCTGTGTACAACAGCCCGGATGCGGGCCGGATTGATGTTCTCCTCATCGGTGGTACGGATCGCAGCGCGCTTCATGACCCCCGCGCCTGTATGATTGGCGCCGGCTGGCGACTCGAAAATGACCATACAGAAACGCTGCCAGGAACCGCTGTCGAGGCTCGCATCTGCAAAATGGTCGGCGGCACCGCAGACACCGACTTTGAAGTGCTCTATCTGTATGTGGTGGACAAAACCATCATCCAGCAGGTAACGCAAATCCGGATGCAAATGCTGGCATCCGCGCTTATTGGCAAGAAGGGCACACCTGTCTGCTTCTTCCGCCTCCAGCGAGCCGTTCCGCGCAACCGTCCGGATGACCCAAAGGCTGCAGCTGCCTTCCGCGATTTTGCCGCCACTCTGTGGAACCGGCTTGAAATTCCGGCGTACCTTGTTGACAATGGCTAATGTAACATCCCCTCGGAAGTTCCGTATCGCCTGCGTCCTCGACCAACAGGTTGGGCTTAAATCCCATGCCTTGAACTTGATGCAGGGTCTGAGCGAACATCCAAGAGTCGATGCAACCCTTATTCCCGTTGAATACGGCGGCGGTGATCACTGGCTGTTTCGCGTTCCGGGTCTCCCAAATGGCATCGCTGGTACCTTGTGCGCACGCGGCGAAATCGAGCGTGGCGTAGCTGCACTTGGCAATTTAGATGCTATTTTGTGGGGGACTTGGGCTGCCAAAAGCGT
>JBEEMN010000151.1:0-4636 GCA_041192625.1 Armatimonadota bacterium | reverse complement strand
TCTTTCACCCAATGCACGTGCTGCATATGTTGGGAAGAATGCATTTACTCATAAAGCTGGCCTGCATGTGGATGGCATTTCAAAGCATGCATCGGCGTATGAACATATCACCCCTGAGACAGTTGGAAATGTACGGCGTTTACCGATTTCTGAACAGTCTGGTAAGGCGACTGTTGTGCAACATGCTGCAACCATGGGCCTTACTTTGGACAAGAACTCCAAGGAAGTTCGCGCGGTTCTAAACGCAGTCACAGAGCAAGAGGCTGCCGGTTATGCATTTGAAGGTGCTGAAGCATCCTTTGAACTAATCGTACGTAAGGAAACTGGTCAGTATCAAAAGTTCTTTGATTTGATCGGGTACAGAGTCCTTGTTGAGAAGCGCAGCTCAGATCAGAGTCCGATAACAGAAGCAACTCTGCGGGTTCGCGTTGGTGACAAGGAATATCTGACAGTGGCTGATGGAGATGGTCCTGTACACGCCCTCGATGGAGCATTACGTAAAGCACTTTGCGATGCGTACCCGCAGCTGGCGAGTATCACACTGACCGACTTCAAAGTACGTGTTGTGACATCCGGTGAAGGTACCGCCGCTAAGGTACGTGCAATCATCGAATCGACGGATCACCATGGTCACTCGTATAATACGGTCGGTGTATCGACAAACATCATTGAAGCCTCTTGGGAGGCTTTGGTAGAGTCTGTTGAATATGGTTTGTTTGGTCTCGGCGTAGTATAGTTCTCTGGTAATAGACTTGTAGCGAAAGGGAAATGACGATGACACGAAGATTGGCTATTGTTGGAATGATGGCATCAGCACTCCTGCTTCATGGCTGCGGTGGTGGTGTTATGCCATACCCAACAACTGGTGGTTCCCGTGCTAAGGCTAAATCGATTGTAAAATCGATGCTCGGTTCTGAAGGCCAGATGAATGGAAATGCTCCTACACTCTCGATGAATGAAGGTGGGTTGCCAGGCGGAGATGCGAGCAACGTTGCTGCACCAAGACTTGACATGTACTTCCTGAACATTGGTGGTGCTGGTATATCCGGTCGAACAAGACAGTTTCTCCCGCCTGATGATTCATCCTATGCGTATTTTTACTTTGATGATTGGTTGCAGCTTTGGGTTGACGTAAAAATGACGCCAGATATGTATCGGCAGGACATGTATCTGGATGAGGCTAAGACCGAACCAGCAGGGTATGCCGAATCGATCATGCCGTCCGACTGGACTGTCTTTCCGATTGTGTTTTCACACAGATATCGGTTCGAAAAAGGTCCGCTGGCCGTCGCTTATGGAGATTACATCACTGAATCCGAAGCTGATGGAACGTTTCGCTCAAAGTACGAAAGCATTTCCGCAGATGGCACCGTTGACAAAGGATCAAGCACCTACGTAGCCGCGGGCGATTATACGTATAGCTCGAGTACAACACTTGCTTCCGGCGCTTGGTCACGGTTTTCGGGTACGTATCGGATGGATGGCTCGGGAAGTTCACTGGTCGAATCCAGTGATGGCTATAAGTCCACCTTCATGTTTAATGCCGACGGCAGTGGCAACGCAAGAATCGAAGGCTCAGACCCATTGCTTCCAGCCCTCATTAAGTGGGATGCTGAAGGGAACGTTGAGATTCGCTATGCGGATGGCACCGTCGAGAAGTATAACCGCTGGAGCTGGTTTGGAGGCGGTTCATCTGACGATGGCTCTGGAACCGGCGAAGGGTCAACGACAGGAACCGGATAGCAATGTGATGAATGGGGAGCCAAATCTGGCTCCCCATTCCGTTACTACACGGTCGAGAAGATTGGAGCCTGTTGCATGGCAACTTGCTTCAGCTCAGCGATTTCCGAATCGGTGATCGTCGTAAAACGTTGAGCATAGGTTAGTGCCCGGCGAAACAGTATTGGGTCACCGGGAGGGACTGCTGCGGTAACATCCTGCGACAATGTCCACCTTAGGGCGAGCTCTGACAGGTGTTCATCTGCGATAGGTGAGTACCAGCAGTTAGGAAAACCCCTGTGTTCGCCATCTTTCCAGTGGGTCATTGCCATAGCCTTCAAAGCCAGTCGAGATGCTCCCTGTGCAACACAGGCATCAATAATCTGCGGTCCAAAGTGTCCAGCGTATGTTGTGACGAAGTTGACTGGGAAAAGCGCGCTTACAAACGGAAACAGCTCCAATGCTCGTAGTGCTGCTTCGACAGAATGGGCGCTAAATCCGATATGCCGGATTTTTCCCTCCTGCTGCGCCTTGATGATCACTTCCATGGCACCATCAGGGCCGAACGCACGATCCACTTCTTCCACACTTGTGATTGCGTGAAGCTGATAGAGGTCAATGTGGTCTGTTTGCAAATGCTTAAGGCTACGCTCGAGCTCAAGTCGTGCACCGTCGGCACCACGTTCACCTGTCTTACAGGCAAGAAAGACCCTGTCACGTCTGCCGACGAGGGCATCCCCAAATCGCTTTTCCGTTTCCTGATCAACGCCGTAGCTTGGTGCCACATCAGCGTAGTTGACCCCTGCATCCAGTGCTTCGTCAAACAATCGCACCGATGCTGCCACATCGTGGCCGACAACTGTTACACCGCCGATTCCAATAATGGAAAGGGACTCTCCGGTAACACCAAATGGCCTATGAAGAATTGACATGATAGTTACTTTCTACGGATAGATACCCATTGATCTTATGGCATCGGCCACACGACCGACACCCACTATGTAGGCGCCCATCCGAAGATCGACTTTATGATGTTGAGCAGCGCGATGGACTTGCTGGTAGGCCCGGATCAGGATCTGCTCCAAGCGGTTGTTGACTTCATTTTCGGTCCAGAAGAAGCTCTGTAATCCCTGCACCCACTCAAAGTAGCTGACTGTAACGCCACCAGCGTTTGCTAAGACATCTGGCACGACTGTAACACCGTTACTTCGCAGGATGACATCAGCATCGGGGGTCGTTGGTCCATTTGCCCCTTCGACGACTACCTTTGCCTTAATCTGGTTTGCATTTTCGGCGGTAATCACATGTTGTAGGGCTGCAGGTACAACAACATCGACAGCCATCGTGAGGATTTCATCGGCAGGAATGGGATCAGCACCTGGAAATCCAACAACGGTCCGGTGCTGACGAACGTAATCCTGGAGTGCAAGGATATCAATCCCGCCCTTGCGGTAAATTGCGCCATTGACATCGGAGACTGCCTCTACCTTGGCACCACTCACATGGAACAGAACGGCTGCTGCTGAACCAACGTTTCCGTACCCTTGAACAGCAATCGTTGACTCAGGAAGCTGCATGTTGAGCGAACGGAGGACCTCACGCGTGATCGTCACGACGCCGCGTCCTGTCGCCTCTACACGGCCTTCAGAACCACCAACACTAATTGGTTTACCAGTCACAACTGCGGGAACAGTCGTTCCTTTGAGAGACGAGTATGTATCGAGGATCCAGGCCATTGTCTGACCATTCGTACCCATGTCAGGCGCCGGAATGTCCTTATCCGGTCCAAGGAGGATGGAGATTTCAGATGTGTATCGACGTGTAAGGCGCTCAAGTTCACCAATGTCGAGCTGTGATGGATCGCAGACGACACCACCTTTCGCGCCACCAAAAGGGATGTTCACCACTGCGCACTTTATCGTCATCCAAAATGCCAGTGCTCGAACTTCATCGATGTCTGTGTCAGGGTGATAACGGATGCCACCTTTTGCTGGTCCCCGTGTCAAGTTGTGGTGAACCCGGTAGCCAGTAAATGACTTGATCGCACCATCACGCATTCGAACAGGGAAGTGGACTGTCAGCTCACGCTTTGGCATTTCAAGAACCGTGGTCACATCCGGTTCAAGGCCCATCAATGCGGCGACCGCATGAAGCTGCTCTTGCGCCATTGCAAACGCATTAAAAGTTTGACTCATGGTTGATTGTACTTTCGAACGTCAATCTGTGTTCCGGGTAGTATTACTCATATGATGAAGACTGCCTATATACATTCTGATTTGTATGCCAGTTATAATCTCGGCCCAAGGCATCCCCTTCAACAATCAAGACTTGTAGACATTTGTGAAACGCTTCGTAACCAAGGGGCGTTTGATGAAAATCTGGTGTTGATGGAGCCTTCTCCCTGCAGTGAAACCGATGTGCTGTCGGTCCATGACGCGGAATACATTCAGGTTGTCAAACTAGCATCTCAGGGTGAGACTGGAATTCAGTTATCCCGATACGGTCTTGGCCCTGGGGATACGCCTGCCTTTACCGGGATGTGGGAGAATGGGCTCCTTTATTGTGGCGGCTCGATGCTCTGCGCCAGCCTTGTTGCGGAAGGAACATTCAAGAGAGCCATCAGCTTTGCCGGAGGCTTACATCACGCACATCACGATCACGCGAGTGGCTTCTGTATCTTGTCCGATATCGCCATCGCCATCAACACCCTTAAGGGCAACGGGTATACAAAGGTGCTGTATGTGGATATTGATGTCCACCATGGAGATGGCGTCGAGGCACTCTTTCGCTCCGATCCAGACGTTATGACGCTCAGCTTTCATGAAAGTGGTGCCTGGCTTTTCCCGGGAACGGGAAATGTGCAGGACCGCGGATCCAAATCCGCAGAGGAGAGTGTTTGGAATGTACCGTTTGCGCC
>JBEEMN010000150.1:0-4676 GCA_041192625.1 Armatimonadota bacterium | reverse complement strand
ATGGTTGTTGGGAAACCTGTGACGGCTGCGGTCGCACGCTTGAGCGGCCAGCGAAGTGGGTCATTAGGGACGGTACGCGAATCTGCGCCGCCATCTACAAAGAGCACAGTTTCACTTGGCTTGTTGATACCTGTGGTGCTGATGGTGTCGATTGCGGTGGCGCCAGAACCGATATCCCGGTTTCCGCCGATGTACAGATTGTACAAATAGGAGCTCGAAAGGCCAGCTGCTAGAGTGCCGCAGCCGCCAGGGGTCGCCATCGTGCCCGGAGTCGCTCCAAGGTCACGCGGTGTGCTTGGGCACTTGAAAATCTCGTAGTTCTTGATGTACGGCTGGGTAAAGACCGGCCAGGAACACAGTGTCCGGCTTGGGCTGTTTCCATAAAATGTCCGGATGGCCATTTCATCGTAGTCCTGTGTATACATCAGGAATGCAGTTCCAAGCTGCTTTAGGTTCGATGCGCAGCTGGTTTGCCGGGCCTTCTCGCGTGCCTGTGCAAAGACAGGGAAGAGGATGGCTGCCAGAATAGCGATGATGGCTATGACGACAAGGAGTTCGATGAGCGTAAAGGCAGAGGATTTAGGATTGCGGGATGTCACAGATGTTCCTTCTGAAGGTGAATAACGGATGGGGAAAGTCTACCTGCTATCAGCGATAGAGTAAAACGTTCTTACGGTCATTCTTAAACTTCTGGAGCGCTGGTTCCCATAGTTTGACAACATCCTGAAGCCTTGCACCCTGCTCGACAGCATCAAATGTCTCTTTATGACAAAGCAGCGTCTGCCACCGCGCCATTTCCCATTGCCGCGGAGCGACTTTGCGAAGGGCAATCGCCATCGCAACACCTGTCTGCACCGGCAGAAAGGTTTCCCTGTTCGTTACGATCAGCTCCACACCCTTGCACTCATCCCCTGCGAATTTGCTCGCGGCCGGCTTGAAGGTACGCGGTACAAACCCGATGCCGGGGAGGTTCATCGCCTGAAGAGCATCCACAAATTTGAAATGATCAAGCCAAGGAGCGCCAAAGAGCTGAAATGGCGTCGCCGTTCCGCGGCCAACACTTACATTTGTGAACTCGAGCTGCGCAGGCCCCGGATAAATGTTTGCCTGCACCAGACTGCGCATGTTTGGACTCGGGTCGAGCCACTCACAGCCAGTGGCATCAAACCAGTCTCGCCGCTTCCAGCCCTCCACGTTGACAACATTAATGTTGCATTTGAGGTCCGTCTGTACGTTTACCAGCTTTGCCAGCTCACCAAGCGTCATCCCGTGGCGAATGGGGATTGGATGGATTGCGACGAATGCGAGCTTATCGAGATCCGTGACCGGGCCCTCGATGTGCGTGCCGCCGATTGGGTTTGGCCGGTCGAGGATGGTCAGCGGGATACCTGCTTTGGCCGCGGCGCGCATGCAGTGCACCAATGTCGAAACATAGGTGTAGTAGCGGCAGCCAATATCCTGAATGTCGTAGACGAGGGCATCGATGCCTGCAAGGTGCGATGGCTCGGGAGCGGTACGCGGACCATAGAGTGAGATGACCGGAATACCTGTTTTCGGGTCGGCACTGTCTGGGACACGCTCATCCACGGCGCCGCGGATACCGTGCTCAGGGCCAAAAAAGACTTTGAGGCTGATGTCAGGACTCTTGAAGAAGGCATCTGCGGTTGCAATACCTTGGCGAAGGCGGCCGGTATGGTTGGTGATCAGGCCGATTTTCTTGCCGTGGAGCCCCGGGAAATTGTTGGCAACAAAAACATCCGCGCCGGTTCGAGTCGTCATGCTATGCCTCCGCGTTTTGTGACCGATGGGCCTGCAGCGAGCGGCTGGCTGGCCTTCCAAGGTGACCGTGGTTCGAAATGGTGCCAAAGGTCACGGGAAAGTGTTCGGGCGAGGACCCAGCCTTCGTTTGCATTTCCCCAGCTCTGGTCTTTTTGGTTGCGTGTGATGATGGAAAACACGTAGGGATTGTTAGGTGCTTTTACATACAGGACTTCTGAGCGGCTTTGGTTGACGGCACCATTTTTGCTCGCGACAAAGATATCCGGTGGCAGCTGCCCGAGCGCTTCCTCATCCCAGTAATTGCGCCCAAGGCAGCGGAGCATCCGTTCACTGGATGCCGGCGTGAGGAGCTTCCCGGTGGCGATGCGCTC
This sequence comes from Armatimonadota bacterium, assembly GCA_041192625.1. Taxonomy (GTDB): domain Bacteria; phylum Armatimonadota; class Armatimonadia; order Armatimonadales; family Armatimonadaceae; genus CAIRTT01. The sequence goes on along the minus strand of JBEEMN010000150.1, from coordinate 2,526 downwards.
TAGGATCGTCGCAATCTCACGTGGGCTTGTCTGGCCCCAGCCATAGGTCGCTTGCGCATCCTTGCGGCCATCGGTGCGGGAGTTGACTCGCGTTGCGGAGTAACCGAGCTCTGCCAGAATGCTGTTGATGCGCGCTCCGCCGCCGGCCAGCGCTTGCAGCCACAGGCTTGCGGTGTTGTCGCTCGTCGTCAGCATCAACATGATCAGCTTTGACAGCTCGATTTTCTCTTTGGTTTTGAAGGAACCAAGAATATCCTCACCTTCGTAAAGCAGGTCATCTGTGTAGGTCAGTTTCTGGTGGTAATCCAGCTCATGCTTGTCAAGCTTGTCTGCAATTCCGATGAGGATGGGGATTTTGACAATGGATGCTGTTGGGAAGAGCTCATCGGCACGCACAGACGCGATGGTTCCGTTACGCAGATTTTTGACATAAATGCCAACTTCACCTGGAAAGCCTTTGACCAGACCTTCGATGTGTGTCTGCAGACGCCTGTCGATTTTTACATCCATGCAAATAGCCTTCCCGAGGGACGTTGTAACCCCATTCTAAGGTGAACTCACTCGATGTGACAGCGGCGACAATTGGCAGTCTAGTGTATGTTGAGCGTGTTGTGACCAAATCACAGTGACGCTGCGGGGAGGTGTAAAGTGTTTGCACTTAATTTTTACACAGAGTTGTACGGTGATGCCTTGCGAAAAGGTCGAAAAACCGCGACCGTCCGCCTTGGAGATAAGTCATCCAAATATCAAACCGGCCAGCTGGTTTGGATCACACTCGGGCAGCGCTACAGCCGGCGGATCAAGGTTTGTACGGCGATCATCGATGATGTCGATGTCAAGCGGATTGTGGATTTGAGCCCGCGCGATCTGATGCGGGAGAATCCTGAGCTCCGCGACGCCGATGAGTTAGTCGAGCTTCTAATTCGAATCTATGACCGACCGATTGGTCCATCCGATGTTGTCACCGTCATCCATTTCTCTCCGGTCGAAGAATACGGATTCGAATCACCTATTTTATAGCTGAGTCTGCTGTTTAGCGTATTCAACAACTCTGCAAAGTGTGGTTTTTTGTTAACTGCTTGTACCGATGACTAGAAAAATCTCGTTGTATATAAGTATTGTTATATTTGTTTGAACAGTCTTTTTATGAGATGCGTCGATACCTCGAATGCGACATCGATTAATCCTACAGAGCGTTAAGAACTGTTACTTTGGAGGATGGGCGTGAGTGTTCGCATATTGCCATCAGGGTTTGCTGGCACCACACCAGTTGCATCGCTGACCGACACTGCGCGGGCTGCTCTCTTTGATGAGCTAGTCGCTCAGGACTGGAACCGCTTTCACCGTTACGCCTACCAGCTCTCGCGTGGCAACTCAGATGACACGGATGACATCCTTGCCGAGACATTAATCGATGCCTTCAAGGCGTTCGACAAGTTCTCAGGTACCGGCTTTGACCGCTGGTTCTTCCGGATGTTGACACGCAACCACATCGATTTGGTACGACGCGCAAAGGTACGTCGGGCATTCAGCCTCGATACGGGGTTGCTTTCGTTGGATGGCAAGAATTTACAGTTTGCCGGAACTGCTGACCCACCGGATGGATTTATTCATCGGACACTCTCGGAGCCAATGCAGGCTGCGCTTGATTCCCTTAATGAACAACATCGTGCCGCTTTGCTCCTTGCAGACGTTGAGGGGCTGGATTACGATGAAATCGCGCAGGTACTTGCCCTCCCTCTTGGAACCGTCAGATCTCGGCTCCATCGTGCGCGGGCCAAAATGCGTGCTGCACTGGAATCCTACGGATGCGACATCGGCTGAAAGACACTAACCTCGCAAACGACCGGCATAATCTTGCTCGGATAGGCGATGGCCGTACAGCGATTGTTGAAAAAACAAGCGATATTCCTGCTAAAGAGCTGGATAGCCCGCAACAAGAGTCGCTTCGCTCGTACCGTGCTGTCTACCAAATCGCCCGTTTTGCACTTGATAATCCATCGGCCTGGCTTCGAAAACGGATCCGCCGAGTGAGTGTTACATACGGCCTTCCCGTTGTTTGGGGCGCGCTTGGATGTGTGATGGGGCTTGGTATAACAGTCGTTCACCAACAGGTGACACCATCGGTTTTGCTGCCATCCAAAAGAGACATGAACGCCGTTTTTGCAGTACATGACATCAACGAACTTTTGCTAGCCGCCCAAGATCAGGTCAGGACCAAATAATGAGACCTGCAGCATTCGCACTTGCCGGAGGCACGGCTATCGTCGCTGCAGTTGCGGGTTGGGAGCTGCGTTCACGATGGCTTGCCAGAACCCTGCAAGTCATCCCAAGCTCTGATCAAGCGCGCATGGCCGCGGATAAATCCGTTTCGCTAAGCCTTCCAGCTTCCGTTGGGGGATATCGCCGGGTTAGTTCCACGGAAGGTGGGCGCCAGCAGATTTACGTTAAAGGGAGAGAGACCGTTTCATTGTTTTTACCGGGCTCGACAGCGGCTGAGATTGCGGCTGCGCCTGGATGGTCCGT
>JBEEMN010000149.1:0-4695 GCA_041192625.1 Armatimonadota bacterium | reverse complement strand
ATCTCGCTTGAATATACGCTCAAGCACATACCCACCGATGACATCAAATGGCAATGCGATTGCGGCGTACAGGCCAAAGATAAGCGTAAGCCCTTTGGCAGTGTCGGCGATGTTGGTAGGTGACATCGAAAAGAACTGCTGCGGTAACCGTAGGACAAGGGCAAGGACACACAATGTCACCATCGAGCCAACGGTTGTAATTCCCAAAAACAGTCGCGCACGGGCGTACGTCACTTGCATTCCTCAGTCATTTTCAGCAGTCGGATGTAAATCCGTGTTGCTCACACATCATCAACACAAAAACGAGGGATGCTGGTTCCACGAACAATTCAGACTGATAGGCAAGTCGATAACTAGCATCGCCAGATGCCTTGAAATCAGCAAACCATCAATCAGCATCCATGCGAAAAACCACTTTGGTATGTAATCTGCACATACATCCGGGACATGGCAACGCCGCAATTCACCATCGTGATCCCGATGTACCGCTCGACAAAGGTCCTCCCAGACACACTTGCCGCTCTGTATAGCCTAGACACCTCCGCTTGGGAGTGCATTTTGGTAGATGATGGCTCTCCCGACAACACCGTCGATGTCGCCACTTCTCTTACACGTCACGATTCACGGTTCAAAGTCATCGGACTACCGGATGCACACGGAAGCGCGTGCCCGGCTCGAAACATCGGGGCTGCAAATGCGCATCCAGAAAGCCGCTACATCCTCTTTCTTGACCATGATGACCTGTTGCACCCGGATGCGCTGACGCACATGAGCTATCTCCTCGATCAACATCCAAATCACGCTGCCGTGCACGGAACCGCTTTGCTCTACCAAGCGACAGATCCTGATTACCGCCTCGGAGCTGAGCGCCGCATTTACAGAAACCGACGAATTGAGCTGCTACATCCGGACGAAGAAACCACGTTTGAAAGCATGGCGACCCTGCCGCATATCCCGGCACCTGGCACCGTACTGTGCCGACTGAGCGACAAGATACGGAGCGGACTCTTCCCCGATGGCCGGTTGGGACAGCTTGACTATGATGGCTGGCTTCGGCTGCTGATAGATGGCAACTTCATCTTCTCACCACACCCTGTCCTCACAAAACGCCACATCGGCGGGAACATGATTGGCAATCTGCGAAATGTGCGTAAACGCATCTTGAACACTCGGATTCGCACATCACAAAGACCCGAGATCAGCCCATCCCAACGACGCTATCTCTTCACCGCAGGTGCGGCGAATGAGCTCTTCGAATCACTACAGCTCTTGAAATTTGCCATTCACAAGGCCAAACCACGTCAACTCATACAAGTTATTGGACGTATCGAGATGGCCGCTCGCTTGGCTGCCCATTGTATGGGGACGCAACGACTGGCATGCAATGTGCAAGTGCAACGACCAACGCACCGTGAAAGCTAATAACGTATGTCAAACCCACTGATTATCAACTGCGCACTGACCGGAATGGTCCCAACCAAGAACGATACGCCGTTCGTCCCGGTCACCCCTGCAGAAATCATCGCAGATGCAGTCCGATGCTACGAAGCCGGTGGCAGCATTTTCCATCTCCATTCCCGTTTGACCGACCAAAGTCCGGCGTGGGAAAAAGAATCTTACATTGAGATGATTAGTGGGATTCGCAGCGCAATCGCCGATCCAGACATCATTATCTGTACGACAACATCCGGGCGTGTCCACAACACACTTCCGTGTCGCTCCGATGTTTTGAACCTGACAGGTTCCGTCAAGCCTGACATGGCAAGTCTCACCCTCGGATCGATGAACTTTCCAAAGCAAGCAAGCGTGAACTCACCGGATATGATTCAGGGCCTTGCAAAGGTGATGTTAGAAAAGGGCATTAAGCCAGAGCTCGAAGCCTTTGACATCGGGATGGTGGAGTACAGCCACTATCTGATCCGTAAAGGATTTCTCAATGGTGATAGACCTTATATAAACCTGCTGCTCGGCTCCCTCGGGACATTGTCCGCAAGCACACGCAACCTCGCAGCAATCGTGGATGCACTCCCGGATGGCGCGGTTTGGGCAGCCACCGGCATCGGACAGTTCCAGTTCCCAGTCCAGAAACTCGCGATTGCGATGGGCGGGCACGTCCGCGTCGGGCTCGAGGATGGCATTTACATGGATGCAGGAAAGTCGCAGCTCGCGACAAACCCGATGATGGTAGAGCGTGTCGTACGCGTTGCTACTGCGATGGAACGTCCGATTGCATCCCCAACCAATGTCCGGGCAATGCTGGGTCTCAAGTTGAATAGCGCAGCTCAGTTCCAACGTGAGCTTGCGATCAGCGCCTGATATGAAGACTCCCTTACTTATCCTTGGAGGGGGCGGGTTCGCCGAGGATGTCTTCGACATCGCGATGGACACCGAGCTCTTTGATGTCATCGGTTTCGCATGTGATGCCGGGCGTGATTCGCTTCCGGAAACACTTCTGGGGAAACCGGTCTACTGGCTTGAAGATGTCATCAGCACCTTGCCAGAAGGAACCCAGGTTGTTCCAGGGATGGGTTCTGCTAAGCGGTCAACGGGGTTGAAAGTCTGCAGCGATTCTGGACTACACCTAGCAAATGTCATCCATCCAACCGCGAGGGTTTCCTCCCGTGCACACCTAGGACAAGGGATTGTTGTCGGACCACAAAGCACGATTTCCATTGGGTGCAGACTTGCCGATGGCGTCATCATTAACCGCGGCGTGACGATTGGGCATCACACACAGCTTCATGCATGCACAACGGTGGCCCCGGGCGCGAATGTGGCGGGAAATGTCGTCATTATGGATGGCGCTACGATCGGGATGGGTGCAAACGTGATCGAAAAGATCAGCGTGGGTCCTGGCGCGATGGTGGGGAGCGGCTCCGTCGTCGTCAAGAATGTTGATGCAGGAGTAACAGTTGTTGGTATTCCCGCTAAGCCATTGATAAAGGCTGATAACAAATGACATGGGATGAGAACAGCCCAGTCGTTGTTGGGAAGCCCAACATCGCGCCGGTGGCGACGTATGCAGCACGCGTTCAAGAGGTCATGGAGTCTGGATGGCTAACGAACAACGGACCGCAAGTTAGGATGCTTGAAACACAGCTATCCGAGCTTCTCGGTGTCCGTAATGTCGTGCTCGTTAGCAATGCAACGCTGGGTCTCCAGCTGGCATTGCGCGCATTGGTCCCCGATGGCGAAGTGATTTTGCCATCCTTTACTTTTGCAGCCACGGCACAGGCCATCCGCTGGTGTGGCTTAACACCCAGATTTATCGATATCGATCCAGTGACCCAGCAGGTTGATATAAGTGCGCTCGAGGCGGCGATTACACCGCAAACACGTGCGATTATCCCCGTCCATATGTGGGGTCAGGCATGTGATGTCACAGCAATCCAAGCACTTGCCAATCGCTTCAATGTAAGGGCGATCTACGATGCGGCGCACGCATTTTGTAGCGAGTTTCAGGGGCAACGTATCGGCGGGTTTGGGGATGCCGAGGTCTTCAGTTTTCACGCAACGAAGTTCTTCAACACGTTTGAAGGTGGTGCGGTGACGACTAATGATGATGAAATCGCCCAAAGACTTCGACATCTAAGGTCATTTGGGATGGCAAATGGCACGATTGGCGCGGATGGCACCAACGCAAAAATGTCCGAGGTTCACGCGGCGCATGGGCTTTGTCTGTTACCAGAGCTTCCACGCATCATCGCGCACAATAATCAGATTATTGACTCGCTAGCGACAGCGTTTTCGGGCTCGGACGTCATCCGGATGATTCCAACAACGGGTCGCGGGCTAACTAACGGCCAATACGCGATACTTCAGGTCACACATGGAGATATTCCGCGGGATGTATTGATTGATGCCCTGAACCTAAGTGGAATCACTTGCCGGGCCTACTTCACGCCTCCGTGCCACCTGCACATTGGCGCAGAGCCGTCCGATGCGCTGCCACATACCGAGTATGCAGCGGCAACGACGATTGCCATCCCATCGGGGATGCAGCTGTCCGTAGACCGCGCGCAAGCCATGGCGGGGGTCATTCTGACGCAAGCGGAGAAGCTACGTCCACGCGTTTACACCGTCGCGGATGCGATAGCCCGCCGTATCGCCTAAGGGGGCGTTTTGGAGGGGTCGTTCATTGGACAGGGATGACAGACCAGCATGTCGGGAGTCAAATTCTCTTGATGTCACACACAATTGGCCAGATCCGTTGCTAGGCACTAATTAGCAAAACCTCCGCGTAGGGGCGGACACGGCGGTCCGCCCGTGGTAACGCATTCTAAAAGCGACACGAAAATACGTAACCACGGGATGGTGTGGCAGCCCTCCCCTAAACAGAAAATCGGACATCCGTCGAGCCTGCATCATCCACAACAACGAGAAGTTCCCGTCGGGACGGACACGGCGCTCCGCCCCTACGCGGAAATCATTGTCGCCATCAAGGTCAAATCAACAAAACCAGCCCACCAACGCGATGCGAGGTGGGATGTTGAGCGCGAGGGCCGGGAGACGAAAGTGTAGCAACCGACAGAAGTGAAGAAAGTGTTCACCGGCGACTTCGGCACGAGCGCGAGGCACCCACCACGCGAGCGAATTGATAGCCAGATTAGCAAATCGTTAACGCGGGAGGGCGTGGCAGCCATCCCCTACGCAGAAACATCGATGAACAAAATCAATGAAATCGGCCGGTAAGGC
>JBEEMN010000148.1:0-4702 GCA_041192625.1 Armatimonadota bacterium | reverse complement strand
TCTCGGTTGTAAGTGCGCCCCGTAAAGCAACATCAATGTAAAGCCAACCAGAGCACCGGCGATCATCGCGCCTGTCTCATGGCCGTATTGACCCCGGATACCCCAGCCCATCCCGCCCGCCGCAGCGCCGGCGAGCAGCGCGAGCCAAAGCGGAGGCTTTTGCAGTATTCGAGTTTGTAAGGCTCCGGACATGATTAAGAAGTATTACACGACAAACCACTATTTTGATTTAGGAACCGACTCTCCGATAACTTCGCTTTGCTGTAGCATCACCGCACATGGCAACCTTTGCAGATATCCAGCGCATCGCGCTTTCTTACCCGGGTGTTGTCGAAGGGGATGGCCCTCAGCGGGCATTTGGCGTCCCGGTGCGTGGACGCAGCAAAGGGATTTGCTGGGAATGGATGGAGCGTGTCGAGCCCAAAAAGCCTAAGCTGCCGAATCCGGACATTTGGGCGTTCCTTGTCCCAGGGCTAGCCAAAAAGGATGTCCTGATTGCCACCGGTCCGCCCGAGCTCTATGTGGATGACCCTCACTACAACGGCTACCCCGCGGTCGTCTTCCGGCTTGAACATTTGGATGAAGCACTGCTTCGCGAGCTAATTGAGGATGCGTGGATTTCCGTAGGGAGCAGCGAAGGCCGGAAGTAATCAGCTCGCCCATCGTCACACCCGCCATCTAAGTGTCGCAATGGACTTGGGAGGAAGCTTGATGTCAAATTGCTTAGTGCCAGACACAATCGTACGCTCCGCGGGACTCATCGCGTCGTTTGCAATGACAAGCGTCGTGATGCCATCTTTACTGAGAAACGCGACATTTCGACAGGTCTTGCTTCCATCCGATGATGCGAGACGCACAGCGCCACGCCCAAGAAACTTCATAAACTGACCCTGCATGTAGTAATCAAAATTGGTTCTGATACTGCCATCATCTAGCAGCTCGATGCAGGTTGCGCTCGCCGGATGCGGCCCTCGATTTGGCTTGCGGTGTTCATCCAGCAAAATGACCCACGCATTGTAAGACCGGGCATCATTGCGCAGGATATCAATGAGGGACAGCGCACCATCGATGCCGAAGAGCGATCCCTCGGTGAAGTAAATGTCCTTGTCAGGAAAGTCCCTCTTCAATGCTGACTGCGCATCAACCGTCCCCTCATAGTGGTGAAAAGCCGTGCCATCCACGTACTGTGCCGCCTGCGGATCAGAAAGAATGGTTGTTGGAAAGCTTGGCAGATTCCAGTTGTGATCCCAGCACCAGATTTTGGTCTTAATGCGCTTACTGCGAAACAAGGGCCCGATGTGGTCGCGGATAAAGTCACGCTGATCGATAGCCGACATGATTGTCGTCGGGTACCTTCGGTCCTGATGTTGCGGTTCGTTCTGCAGCGTTAGCGCGTGAATATGGATGCCTTCCTCCAGGTAGGCCTGCACGTACCGGAGAAGATAACGCGCATAGACATCGAAATACTCGCGCTTGAGACTGCCTGTTCCGAGCTTCCCCGATGTCTTCATCCAGGCCGGGGGACTCCATGGAGATGCAAAAAACAAGAGGTCTTTGTTGGCTTTCTTAGCCATTTTGATGGTGGGGATGATGTAGGACCGGTCTTTATCAATCGAGAAGCGGCTAAGCTCGCTATCCGTCTCACCATCGGGAAGATCGTTGTACGTGTAGTATGGCTCGCCTGTGAAATCCGATGTACCGATGCATAAGCGCATCAGGTTCATCCCTATTCCGACCTTAGGGCTGACCAGTGATTTGATCACCATTTCGCGCTGTTTTAAAGGAAGCTTTTGCAGATTCGAGCAGGTTGCATGGTCAAGCGATGCTCCCATCCCGAGAAGTTCCTGAGCAGTTTTGCCCAGATCGACTTCAATGATGATGTTTGCCGATGACGTGTGTTGAGACAGAGAAATCGCTGGAAGGTCGGTGAGCTTGTATTGGCCATCAAATGTGCTGACAGTGACAAGCACTTTCCCATCAGCAACTGGACTTTCCCTTGATGTCACATTCATCCCATGCGCTCCTTTTGTTCGCCAAACTCATGCATCAACAGACAGCGATCGCACTCGCAAACGTAAAGAAAATGCCCCCCGGCGAGCCGGGAGGCATGTCACCTAACTACAGCAAGCGGTCATCTGACAGCGGGTCGACTGGTAATCCAAACCAGGTCCACCAGTTAGGCAATGTCTGCCGGGTTACATCGATGTTTCCCGTTGCACGCTTATGCTTCCAGGATGCGTGGCCATCCGTCCAGACGACAGTGGACCCACCATTGTGGCGAGCATGTCTATCGCTGAGGACTTCCCCCTGACTTGTCGGGTAGTTGAACCAAGGCGAGCCGGCAAATCCAGCCTGCGCGATACGCCGTGGGTCATTGAAGAGAAGGTAGACAGAATCTGCAACCAGAGGAACATCAGCGACGCGGGACAGGGATGCCTGCGAGACTGGGTTCAGAGCAGCTCCTGTGTTGTGGGCAGTGAAGCCAACTCGGCCAACAATCCACTCATTCGCTCCGAGGGAACGATCTGGAAGACGGAATGTGCGACCACCAGTTACGATTGTCGTACGGCTGTTAGGAACACGTGATTCCGGGCATTGGTAAACATCCAGGTTTTTCATGTATGGATCGAGGTGAATCATCCAAGACGCTAGATACACCGCGGTTCCGCGACCATACGAGAAGTTATTCACTGGGAAAACCTCATCGTAGTCCTGAACGTATTGCATCATTGCAAGACCAATCTGCTTGCTATTGGAAAGACACTGGGTCTGGCGTGCTTTCGCGCGTGCCTGAGCGAAGACAGGGAAGAGGATCGCGGCCAAGATTGCGATGATAGCGATTACAACGAGAAGCTCAATGAGTGTGAAACCACGTTGGGTTCCACGACGAGTGGAATGAAACACTTATGGGTTACTCCTAGCGGACATATGGCTGCATTGCCAAAATATCCACACAGAGTTTACTAATTTCGAATCTGCCCAAGCAGCAAATGTTCACCCAATTAATTGAACAAAGGCACGCTATTATTTACTCATTACACTATTTACATTAAGAGATTAACACATTTTACAATCTGACAGTCACAAATCAGCATAGTTTTCCAGATTTACCCAATGCAGAGCGCTTCTTCTCTTAATGTTTGATAACTATTGCTTTTCAGCTGGCGTAAATCCTAGAACGACATCAAATTTCGCCCTAAGCTCCCCGGCGGTGCTTCCCTTGAGCTGCTCAAAAGCGACCATCACAGACTCCCGCTGCGCTTTGTCCTTGAGTCCCTTTATGACACCATCCGTATCGTTTTGCGCATGCCCTTTGATGTAGCACTGGGTCACAAACTTCGGCTCACCCTTGCGCTTGATCGCCATATGGATATGCGGAGCACGGCCCGGGTACGGCACAGGCTTGATCGTCCGGAAGAGATACTCACCATTGCTTCCCGTCAGGAAACGGCCAAAGCTTTGGAAGTTGCTGTCTGGCGCTTGTCCACCCTGCGGATTCGCACCACGTGTGTGGCGATAGTTACCGTATGCATCACACTGCCAAATCTCAACCAGAGCCCCGCGAACCGGCTCACCACGCGCATCCAGGACACGCCCAGATAAATAGGTGACTTCGCCAACTGCCGATGTCAGCGCATCATTCAGGACAATCAAGTCATTGTCGGTATCGAGTGGAAGCTTATCTGGATAAAACGGGCCTTCGGTTTGTGCGGGTGTCAGGACCGGAGGCTTTGACAAATACTCGGCAAAGGCACCATGAGCACTCAGAGCACTGGCACCACCGAGCGCGAGCTGCATCAGCTGCCGACGGGAAAAGCGGGGGATAAAGATTTCCATTGTGTTCTGTGTCCTTAGAAATACGTTTGTACAACTCTAACAGATACTAACCGGGTAGTGGGATGCAATGGTACAACAACCGGTGTGCGTTTTTGATGCCTATCAAATGGATATGATGCGTCACACACCACCAATCAATCGTTCAATGGAGAAGATTATGCAGCTGAAATCACTTATCGTCGTCGGATTCATCATGGCCGTGCTTCCTCTCTCAGCCATCAGTGCACCGCAGCAAGGTCGCGGCGAAAACCCGGCATGCAGCGGGCTGCGCTCACGCCTCTCCAGTTCGAGGTCACAAATCTCAAGCATCACGCGTGATCTGCGCAGCGCCCAACAATCTGTTTCACGCTACGAATCCGACTTCAGACAAGCACAGCTGCGCGCATCCCGTGCTAAGACCGACTCCGAACGCCGCTCTGCAGAATCCGCGATGGAATCTGCACAGAACTGGATTCGCCACTACGGCAATAGTGTAGAAAACTACACCCGTCAGCTGGATTCCGCGGAGCGTGACATGGGGCGCATTCAGGATGACATGTCACGGTACGGCTGTCGCTAATCATCACCTGACCAAGCTCAAGAGTCTTCGATGAAGCTCAGGCACCGGCCTGGGCTTCTTCTGTTTGTGATGCCAAAATCGCACCAATCCCAGCACCTGTCCCGGCCCCGAACAGCACGCCCCAAGCCAACATCCCGGATGGACCTCCGAGCTTCGCATTCAGATATCCACCCGCAAAGTATCCAAGTAAATTGCAGATAGCAAGTAACAAACCAGCTGTTACAAATGGCTTCTTGACAAACCCACGCAACACTAAAACGCTTGCCATCGCGATCGAACCTGCGGTGCAGCCCACCAGCTCCCCAA
>JBEEMN010000147.1:0-6704 GCA_041192625.1 Armatimonadota bacterium | reverse complement strand
CCGTGTGCATCATCGACCATGACGGCCGCATCAAACTCTTCCGCCAGCGCACAAATCTTGTCAAGAGGCGCGATATCGCCATCCATCGAGAAGACACCATCCGTGATAATCAACCGCTTACGCACATCCTTGGCGGCAATCAGCGCATCCCGCAGACTATCCATATCGCAGTGCTGGTAAATGCTCCGCTTTGCCTTTGACAATCGGCAGCCATCGATAATCGATGCGTGATTCAGGCTATCGGTGATGATGGCATCTTCTGCTTCCATAATGGTCGGGATGGTGCCGGCATTGGATGTAAATCCGCTTTGGAAGACAAGGACATCTTCTACGTGCTTGAACTCGGCAATCAGCTTTTCGAGCTGGTCGTGGAGGGCGATATTGCCGATGATAGGGCGGACGGCACCGCTACCGGCCCCGATGGTGAGCGCGGCATTGGATGCTGCTTCGCAAAGTCTTGGGTCACTTGCGAGACCGAGATAGTTGTTGGAAGAGAGGTTGATCAGCTCACGGCCACCGACTTTGACCCGTGCGCCGGGGCGGCCTTCGATGGTCAAGAGTGGCTTGTACAGGTTTTCCGCATGCAGCGTGTCAATCTGGGCTTTGAGATAGGTTTGCAGTGTTGTGTTCATAATGTCCTTACTTCTTAGCGGTTATTGGGTTGCTGGCCGAAGCGCTACTTTGAGCGCCGCATAGCCATCGATCTGAAAATGCTCAACGTACAGCGTATGGTTTCCACCGAGGCGTACCTTGGCCGGATAGGCGGTCGGGCCCTGATACTTCCAAGCTCCCAAGGAGAGCTCTTTGCCATCAAGCCACACGCGACAGCCATCATCGGTGGTGATGTCAAGAACGTACTCGCCCGCTGGAATTGTAAACGTACCATCCGCGACCGTAATCACATGATGGTTTGGAAGGCCCTTGGCGAACGCATAGCCGGCGAAATCCAGCTTGTCGGTTTTCATCGTGAGCAGAGGCGTCGTCGTTAGCTGTTGACGGAAGTGGTCTGGATCAGGCGCCGCGTGGACATCGGATGCATCCACAGACTTCGACCAGCCGTGGAAGCGAACATCCCAGCTGATTGGAGCAAAGAAGCGGCTAAACCCAAAGCGCACCGCTTGACCCGCCGGCGATTGCACACCCTTGTAGTCGGTCGTCGCACCGCCCCGGTATTCCAGCACAACCTTTGTCGTACCCGCCTGGCCAGCAGGCGTCTTAATGGTCATCGCTCCAGGAACATTTCCACTCGTTGCGGATAGGGTTGCACCTTGCGCATCCACAACCCGCCATTTACCCTTTGGTCCCAAAATGTCGTACTGGCCACCACCCCGGTGCACAAGTCGCGGACTCTGGAAGTCATACGGACCCCACTCATCCACAATGATAAACCGCCGGCCGCGCAGTGCGTTTTTGGCTAGCATCGCCCACTCAGGCTTGTCTAGCGTCTCGACGTGATACCGGGATGCGAGCCTGCTCGGACGCCCCGCGTGCCACGCGAGATCCCAGCGCTCAAGATACTCTGCGAGGTTGCTTTCACTCGAAACGATGGTATTGCCGCTGCCCTGCATTGTTTCTGCTGGGACTGGAGTTGTGTTAACCACCCGGTTTGCACGGTCTTTTACATTCTCCGTAAGGCGGACATCGGACTTTGCTTTGACATCGACAAAGGTATTACCCTCGATCGTATAACGCTCACTGCTCGTTGCATGCTTGCGGACATAGGCCCAGTTAGGATCCTGCGTTGGATTAGCCCAAAGCCTCACACCAACACGGTCGCGGAAGAAGCCATTATCAGAGATGAGGTTGTCACGGCCATGCTCGATGGCAATCGCTTCGGCATTGTAGCCAAATGTATTCCCAACAATGGTGGTGTCGTAGGAGTAACCGCCCCAAATCCCGTGCCAGCACTCTGCGATCAGGTTGTGCACAAACTGATTACGGCTGAAGGTGGCCTCGATGCCATTGGTTGGTGCATGCGAAAAGTCAGTAGAGGAGGTTGTCATCACAGCCGCCGCGGCCAGTGTCCATGGTGTTCTGACCCGCCCAGAGGAAAAAGCCATCCCCGCCGTGCGTGACCGAGTTGTAAGCGAAGACATTGTTGGATGACTGTTCGTAAATCAGAATCCCCGCGGAGTCTTGACCGCGATTGTAGACACCGTGCGAGTACCCCCGCACACACCAGTCAATTTTGTTGTGGAGAATGCGGTTCCAGGATGCACGGTACATCCCAATACCAAGACTCGACAGGAACGAAAAGTCATTATGGTGAATGTTCCCGCGGTCGCACCGCGTCATCATCAGGCCATTCTGACCACCACGTGCCGTACATTTTGTGACCGTAAAGTCATTGGTATCGCGCAGATAAAACGCGGCTCCAAAGCGCAGCCACTCATCCTTCTCGTTCTGGTGATAGCTCATCCAGTCCGCAAGGTCTTCTTTTTCATCCGTCGACAGGAGATGCTGCTTCCAGTTATAGCTGGCATCCACATTTTCGAGGATTAGGCCATCGGCGCCGAGCGCGGCAACCGCGACTTTGTACCCGTGAATCTTGAGGTTTCGAACGGTGATGTTCTTACCTTGAATGATGATGCCCGTGCCCACGCGCGCATCAGGTTCGACGTTTGCCGATGTTCCACGCAGCGTAGCACCATTAAAGTCGACAACGATGTCATTTCCACTGATGACAACGGCGGCCGCCTTGAGCTGTGTGTCGCTACTGGGGAGAATCCAAGTGCCTCGCCGGAGTTTGGTGGATGTGGTGATCCGCATCCCGGGGGCAAGCTGTGAAATGTGCTTTTGCATGTTTCTCTCCTTCAGACAGCCACTGGTGGCAGGCTAAATGTCAATCGAAACCCCACCAATAATCGTGGCGTTGTGTGCTGTCCCACCCTGCATCCGTACGAAGTCCGCCTTGGCGCCAACCGCAATGCGTCCGATATCTGTGCGGCCGATTCGATCTGCTGCATTTGTGGATGTCATTTTCGCAAGAGACACAAGGTCACAGCCAGTCCACGCTGCGATATTGGATGCGGCATCGGACATCCCGAGAATGCTCCCCGCAAGCGTTCCATCCAGCAATAAAGCTTTACCGCCGGCAACCTTTACCGGATGACCACCGAGGACGTAGTCGCCATCGCCTTGACCCATACCAGCCATCGCATCGGTGATGGCCATAATGTGGTCCGAACCAGCCGCGGCTATCGCCATCTTGATGACATCCGGGTGCACATGGTGGCCATCCGCGATCAGCTCTGCCATGGCATTTGGATGTGTGAGAAACGTCGGAACTGGACCTGGCTTCCGGTGGTGAATTGGGTCCATCGCGTTGAATAGGTGAGTGGCATCCAAGGGGCCTTCGCTAAGAAGCGCAGCCAGCTGGTCACCCCCAATGGTCGTGTGGCCAACGGTTACGGTAACGTTGTTTTTCCAGCACCATTCGATGATTGGGCGTGCTTCTGCGTATTCTGCGGCGATGGTAACCCGCTTAATGTTTCCACGGGAATGCTCGATGTGTCGTAGCCACTCATCGAAATCTGGCACCCGGACATGCTCTTTAGGCTGCGCACCCGGCCGGAGAGGGTGAATGAACGGACCTTCGAGGTGGATGCCTGCGATGCGGGCTCCTTCGGGGCAGAAGGCCGCTCCAGCATCGATCGCATCCGCGACGTTTACCAGTGCCCGTGCGATTTCGTTTTCGCCGTGTGTGATGGTGGTTGCGAGCAGGGACGTCGTCCCGCGTTTCGCGTGTGCCCGGCAGATGGCGCGAAGGGCATCGGGCGTGGCATCCATCGTGTCTGCACCGCCGCCGCCATGGATATGGACATCGACAAAGCCGGGTAGCAACACATCCGAGTCGATAGGGATCACGTCATGCGCGGGATCCCCACTGATATGGGTGATGATGCCATCTGAGATACCAACCGTCACACGCGCGAGGATGCCTTGTGGGGTTACCGCAAATGCGGCATCCAGGGTTGTCATCGCTGAGCTGGGGTAGCCAGTGGCTGCTCTGGAGCAGGCGTTGGTTCCGTAGCTGGCTTGGCTTCGAGCTGCTTAATGCGCTGTTCAAGGGCATCGATTCGCTTGAGGAGGTCATCGGATCCTGGTGCCGTAGCCGGGGCGTCAGTCTTTGTGCCCTTGGCGAGGGACTCATCGATCATCTGCTGCACTCGCTTCACATTGACGGTTGGCTTGATGCCACCGCTCTTTTGTGCAGCTTCGACTGGATTGTTCTTGTAGAGCCAGAAGCTTACGGTTGAGAAGAGAAAGAGAGGGACAAGGGAAACCATAAACTTCTGGATGATTTTGCCATCGGATTTGCCGTTTGCATCCGGTTCGAATGCCTTGACCAGAACGATGCTGACCAGATACAGACCGGACATCGGGATAGCCATCAGGAGCATCGTGGCTGGGTCGTTCGTGGGTGTAAAGATTGCGGCCAGCGCGGCAATAACGACCACGGCATGTCGCCAGTAGGTGACCATCATTTTGGAGTTGATGATCTTAATCTGGCTAAGGAAGAGCAGCAGAACTGGCAGCTGGAATGCGAGGGCAAAGGCGACTAGGATCTTTACTGTCAGTAGCAGATAGTCTTTTGCATCTTGGAGAACGGTTGCATCCGGGACATCGGAGACGTAGAGGGCCATCCAGCCGTACGCGGATGGCAGTGCTGAGTAGCCAGTTCCAGCCCCAGCTAGGAGGAGGAAGCCTGCAAATGGCGCGAGGAAGCGTAGGGGCTTACGTTCTTCATGGGTGAGTGCTGGACGCACAAATGCCCAGATCTCGTAAATGATGAACGGGAGGGCGACAGCGATACCGGCAAACAGACAGGTTTCAAGGCGCAGGAGGAATGCATCCTGAATACCGCGGAACACTGGCTTTGCATCTGGTAGCTTTGCGAGAACAACGTGTGCTGGTGCAAAGAGAATGTTATAGATCACCGGGAACAGGTTGTAAGTCGCAATCATTCCGACGAGCACATAGCCCATCATTCGAAAAATGCGGTTGCGCAGCTCAGCAAGGTGCTCGACGAGCTCCATATGCCCATCTTCGCCTTGTTCGTTCCGTTTTGAAAAGAGACCCATATCCTTCTATCTTATCGTTGCATCACCCGATTTGTTCCCGGTATCGAGGAAAAACGGTAGGGCACGCTAGGGTAGGTGGAGCTGGTTGTTGTTTATGGATGGCAAAAAGAAAGCGCCTCCTGCGGAGCAGGAGGCGCATCGTTGTCGTAATCGCGAGGCTTACTTCTTGGCAGTTTTTGTTGGCTTTGCAGCTGGCTTGTCAAGAGTCACCACGGTGAAGGACTTGAACTTAGCAGGAACCTTGGATTCCTCCTGCGTTTCACCTTGCATCCCGAATGCGTTTCCAAAGCTACCCATACCGGAACCGAATCCTGAGCCGCCCATGGATGGCATATCTTCATCGCCACCGCCCATGCCGCCAGCCGACTTGCCGCCGCCCATCATGCCGCCGCCCATTCCACCCATGCCGCCCATCAGTCCCGCACCACCGGATACTCCGGCGCCTGGAACCATGCTTGCGATCACGGATGCTGGTGCATCACCGTCAACTTCAACCGTTGTCTCAGTACGAACAACCTTGCCAGCCTTGAAGCCGAACCAGATCATGCGGGTCATCTTGACCTTGGCACCATCCATTTTGGCTGCTCCACCGTAGATTGGCATTGAGACGCGGCCTTCAAATGTCTGCTTGATGCGCGCAGTCTGGTAGCCATCTTGCCATTCAAGCGATTCGAGGACATTGTTTGCGACCACGGTTGGAGGAGCATCAAGGGTTGCCCATTCAAGCAACACAGGAGTTCTGGACTGCCATGGCTGACCAACGCGTACCTTCTGTCCGCCGAGGTCGATCACCGGAAGCGCTACATACGCACCCGGACGATCTGCGGATGCAACTCCGTATTCCAGAGTCTTACCACTTGTTGAGAGCGTACGGTAACGGGACTTGAAGCTGAAGACATCCTCGAGGCGGGCGCTTGCGCCATTGCCTGCGGTGATCGTTCCTTCAGTGACTAGGTCACGTGTAAAGTAGGCCGACTGTGTGACACGGTCTTCTGTTGAGCGCTCATACTTTGCGGTAACCGTTTGAACCGGGAGGGTAAATGGACCGGATGCTTGGAAGTTGCCATTGTCGCGGCCAAAAGCTGCGCCACCAGCACCACCCATCATTCCGCCACCCATCATGCCTCCGCCCATCATTCCGCCACCCATCATGCCGGCGCCACCACGAGGACCGCTTGAGCCCATGCCGCGAGGACCGCTGGAACCCATGCCGCCACGTGGTCCACCGCCACCACCCATCATGCCAGCTCCACCGCGAGGACCGCTAGAACCCATGCCGCCACGTGGGCCGCTGGAGCTCATACCTGGCCCGCCCTTGCCCATGTCGCCGTCGCCGTTCATTCCGCCACCGGCAAATCCGCCGCCGCCACCGGACATACCACGGCCCTGGGATGCAAAACCATTAGAGCCAGATGCAAAGCCTGCACCTGCAGCCACCGGCTTGTTCTCACCGAGGTACTCAACATCCGTCTTTTGGGAATAATGCGTTTCATCCCCGACCTGGAAGCGGTAGGTCAACAGGATTCCGTCCGCAGGGACACGCAAGCCACCCTTGTTGTCGACTTCAAGTGTCAGAGACTGACGACCGATGCGCTTGTTGTTACCATCGAAAGCGATGAT
>JBEEMN010000146.1:0-9054 GCA_041192625.1 Armatimonadota bacterium | reverse complement strand
CAAGCGGCACCGTCAGAAAAACAGACCAGCCATACGATACGGATTCCACTCCGCTTCCATTGGTGATGGCTTTACCAACGCCCATCGAGAGGATCCCAGTGATGAGACCCGCAAGATTTGCTATAGCAATGCGTTTCCCATTGATGTCACCCGGGACATCTTCACTAGGCGGGAGCCGGAACTGCCTGCGCTGGTCTGACATCTGCGATTAGTGGACCATCGGAAGCGGGAGCTGCTTTTTGGCCACCAGCGTTGAGCTGTCATCCCGCACGATGCGGTTGTAGTGCGCATCCCGCTCAACCGGGTCACGCCCGGCTTCCAAAATCATCTCCACCAGTTTTTGTTGCGAGAGGTTTTGGCTGTCGGAGTCTTTATCAATCTCGTGTGTGATGGTGTAGGTGACAATCGTTCCATCGATGTCATCCGCTCCGTACCACTGCGCGCTCTGGGCGACCGGCGGCGTACACATCATCCAGAAGGCCTTGATATGCGGGAAGTTATCCAGCATCAGGCGGCTGACGGCAATCACGCGCAGGTCGAGCTCGCCGGTGGTCGGCGGGATGTGCTCAAGCTGGGTCCCCGGGCTTGAGAAGGCCAGTGGGATAAAGGTGAAGAAGCCACCGGTTTCATCTTGGGCCTCGCGGAGTTTCATGAGGTGGATGGTCCGCTCTTCGACGGTCTCGATGTGTCCGTAGAGCATCGTGGCATTCGTCGGCAAGCCAGCACGGTGCGCGGTCTTTGCGGTTTCAAGCCACTCGGCTGCGGTTTCCTTACGCTGGAAAAGCAGGTCGTGGACACGGTCGGTGAGGATTTCCGCACCGCCGCCCGGGAGACTGGCAAGGCCATGGGCTTTGAGCTCGAGGAGCATTTCGGTCATCGGTTTGCCCGCAATGCTCTGGATGTGGATGAGCTCGACCATCGTAAATGCCTTGATGTGGGCATCCGGGCGGATGGAATGCACCGTATCCAAGAGGTCGAGGTAGTACTGGTAGGGCAACTTTTTATCGATGCCGGCGACCATGTGGATTTCGGTCACTGGGAGGTGCTTTGTCCGCTCAAGCTTTTCACGCACATCATCCATGGTCATGCGGTAGGGATCTGGACCGCCCTTTTGTGCATAAAATGAGCAGAACTTGCAGCCCTTGTTGCAGATGTTCGAGTAGTTGATGTGCTGATTGCGCACATAAAATGTGTCGTTGCCGTTCTTGGTTTCGCGCACCAAGTTGGCAAGCGCGCCGACATCGGTGAGGCTGGGATGCTTCCACAAACGCACGCCATCATCAAAGCTAAGGCGCTTGCCTTCCATCACTTTTGTGTAGATGTCGGCAATCGCGGATGTGGACAGCTTGCGGTGCAGCAGGGTTGGGCTCATTGGTTTTCCAGCTAACTTTGTGAAGACTTTCACGAGCAGTTTACCTTTAACCACCCGTGGATTACATCGCATCCAAAGTGTTGGTAAAAGGTAGACTACGTGCATGGATGCCTTGCTTGTGGCCCTCCGGGCGATGTCGGTTTGGGAGTGGTTAGGGACAGTTTTTGGAATAGTCGGTGTTGTGCTAACGGCAAAGCGTAGCGTTTTGTGCTGGCCCGCATGGCTTGTCAGTATCATCGCGTACGGAGTGTTCTTCACCCAAATCAAGCTCTACGCCGATGCCACCCTCCAGATTTTCTTCCTTGTCACCAGCATCCTTGGCTGGCTTGCATGGCATAAGGACAAGGCAGGCGATGCAGAAGCTGAGCTCCCTGTAACGTGGACGCCCACCCGTGAACGCTGGGCCTACTTAGGACTTACGCTAATCGCGAGCATTGGAATTGGGTTTGTTTTTGACAGTTACACGGATGCGCACGTCCCGTACTGGGATGCCGGCTGCGCCGGCATCAGCGTGGCCGCTCAGATTTTAATGATGAAGCGACGCATCGAGTCGTGGCACCTATGGATGGTCGTGGATGTAGTTTACACCGCGCTGTATGCGACAAAGGGCGCATGGCTGACAGTGATTCTGTATGCAATTTTCGCCGTGATTGCTGTCGGAGGCCTGCGTGAGTGGCGCAAATCAGTGTCCAACCAGCGGAACTAACCGCTGAGCCATTCCATCAAGTCTGGGATCAGATCACGCGTGCCCGCTCGAGCTTGCGCTTGTGGTACGTCAAGTGGGCATCCATCATTTTGAGCATCTGATGTGCTGTGACATTACCGAGCATCCCAGTCTTTGCCATCACCTGATGGGAAGGATCTTGTGCAGCTTCCATCCAGCTGATAAACGCCTCTCCTGCCGAATCAAAACCTTGCAGTGCTTCATTGAGGTCGATTTCCGAAGGAGGCTCCATCTCCCGTGGATTTGGAATCGGGATGCCCAAGTTCATGATCAGGCATCCGATGGGGATCATAAGGGACTGCGTTGGCGTGCCTTCGATACCCAGCTCAGCGGCTTCGACGATCGCATTAACGTATGACTGTTCTGAAATTGCCATGTGCCCGATAACCTGTGCGGCAGACCAGGATGATTTGTCAGCCTTATGGGTGGCACGGACCGGATCGAGCTTACCAATACGGGAACGGAAGGCTTCACGCTCCCGCTTGAAGCGGGTTAGAAGTGCTTGAAATGTCATACACCGTTATACGATGACCGGCGGCATTATTGTTTCTTCTACGTTGTACAACGCCAAATTCCTGCAGAATTAGTTGGGTGCTGCCTCGTTTATTCGTATCCTTATCATCTCGTTACAATGGGTAGCGTAGAATCTACGCATGCTCTCCCATAAGCGCCACTTTCTCTATGCCATATTGATGGTAGTGGTGTCCATCCTCTCCATCGTCCTCCCACAGACAGGAAACCCGGCATTCGCAAAGCTCGCCGGCACCATCGGGCATCCAGTGCACGACACCTTCCTCACGCTAGGCATCATGGAGCTTTGGTTCAACCGGCCAAAGGGTCACCGACGCGAAGGTCTCCTTGAATGCCTTCGCGTAACTGGATTCCTGGCAGGCATCGTCCTCTTTTTCAAGGTTGGGACAACGCTGCTTGCAAAGGCTGCCGCTGCCCTCCCGGTCATTTCCACGATGTTTGGTTGGCTCCTCGCGCTTGGGATGCGCCCGGATGGCAAGCGCATGGATGGGTTTCCAAGCGGGCATACCTGTGCGGTGACGATGCTGGCCTGGATGTTGACCGACAAATACCCAAAGTTCGGTTTTGCGTTTTACGGAATGGCGGCGTTGATTGGCTATTCCCGCTGGGAGTCGAATGCGCACTACGGCTCGCAGGTACTGGCGGGCGCGATTTTAGGACTTGCCGTTGCTGCGTTCACGCAGCGCTTCCGTGACCGTGTCGGGATGGGACCAAAAGCGGCCAACGCATAGAAAAAGCCCCCAGGAGATTATCCGCTGGGGGCTTTCTGGTTCTAGTCGACCGGTTGGTCGAGCCTAAAGGCCATCGCCATCGCCGAGGCGGTCTGCCTGATCGGTTGTGACAAGGGCATCGATGAGGTTTTGGATATCGCCATCCATGACATGCCCGAGGCCGAACTGCGTATACCCGATGCGGTGATCGGTCAGGCGGTCCTGTGGGAAGTTGTACGTACGGATCTTGTCCGAGCGGTCACCGGAGCCAACCTGCAGACGGCGGCGCTCAGTGATGCCTGCCATTTGCTTCTCCAGCTCCATTTCGTACAGGCGAGCACGTAGAACGCGCATCGCTTGCTCACGGTTTTGTAGCTGGGAACGTTGGTTCTGACACGCAACCACCATGCCCGTCGGGAGGTGGGTGATACGCACAGCCGTTTCGTTCTTCTGGACGTTCTGGCCACCCGCGCCAGCGGAGAGGTAGGTATCGAACTTAAGGTCCTTTGCCGGGATGTCAACTTCGACATCTTCAACTTCAGGCATCACAGCGACGGTTGCTGTGGATGTATGAATACGGCCACCGGACTCTGTCACCGGAACGCGTTGAACACGGTGGACGCCGCCTTCAAACTTCATCTGCGAGTATGCGCCAGTTGCCTTAATGGAAAGCTGTGCTTCACGCATTCCACCAATGCCAGTGTCCTGACTTGAAATAACTTCCGCACGCCAGCCTTGGCGCTCTGCGTAGCGGAGGTACATCCGGACCAGCTGAGCACAGAAAAGCTCGGCTTCATCACCGCCGGCGCCAGGCCGGAATTCCATGATGATGTCTTTGTCATCCGCGGGGTCTTTAGGGAGGAGGAGGAGCTTGAGCTTTTCCTCGATTTGCGGGATACGTGGCTTGAGGTCTTCAAGCTCATCCTGCGCCATATCGCGCATATCGGCATCGGAGAGGAGGTCTTCCGCATCCCGGATGCCAAGTTCATCGTAGCGTCGGCTGACTTCCAGCAGTTTCTCATGCATAACCCGACATTGTATCCTTTAGCACTGCGGGAAGTGCAGCGAAGGAACTGCGGAATGTCAGTTAGTGGCTTTTGTTAGCGCCGTGGGAAATGCAGCCAAGGTTGTGCGGAATGTGAGTTA
Source organism: Armatimonadota bacterium (assembly GCA_041192625.1). Classification (GTDB taxonomy): domain Bacteria; phylum Armatimonadota; class Armatimonadia; order Armatimonadales; family Armatimonadaceae; genus CAIRTT01. The sequence goes on along the minus strand of JBEEMN010000146.1, from coordinate 4,571 downwards.
GCGGCTTTTGTTAGCGCAGCGCGAAATGCTGCCGAGGAACTGCGGAATGTGAGTTAGCGGCTTTTGTTAGCGCTGCGGGAAGTGCTGCGAAGGAACTGCGGAATTTGAGTTAGCGGCTTTTGTTAGCGCCGCGGGGAAGTGCAGCGAAGGAACTTCGGAATGTCAGTTAGCGGTTTTTAGATCGGGTGTTGTCGCTGTGGCTTGGCGGTTTGCCTCGGCATCCATCACAGCCTTGAGACTGGCAATCGCGACCTCGACCATGCTGTCATCCGGTTCGCGAGTCGTAAGCAGCTGCGTCCACATCCCAGGACGTGAAACTGCCGCCGCAATCGGATTATCACGAAACTTACCAGCAAGCCGTAGGAGCTCAAAGCCGACACCCGCGACAGGCATCAACATTAAAAGCTGAATGGGAATCCGGTACCAAATCGGCAGGCCGTAGAAAGGTGAGACGGCAAGCACCGATAGCACGATCACGAGGACGACAAAGCTGGTGCCGCACCGTGGGTGGAGGCGTGACTCTGCCTGGACATTTTCAACCGTCAGGTCTTTTCCGTGCTCAAGGGCATTGATCGCCTTGTGTTCAGCTCCGTGGTACATGAAGACGCGATTGACGTGGTTCATGCGTGCGACAAGGCTGATGTAGCCCGTGAAGATACAAAGCCGGACCACCACATCCACGAGGCCAAGCTGCCACGGTGCCCAGTTTGTCGCATTACGGACGGGTTCGATGAGCAGCTGCGGGAGGACTTTGAATAACCCGATGGCCATGAGCAGGCCGGTAACCATCGCGCCGCCGATAGCCATATCGGTTGCCTTGGATGCCGATGGGGACGCCGATGTTTCCTTGCGGTCAGTGGTTCCTGCCTCAGCGACTTTGGCGGCCCAGAAGAGCGCTTTCGTTCCGAGGGCCATTGAGTCGACGAGCGCATACGAGCCACGGAAAAATGGAAGTTTTTGCCACGCAGGGCGGAGAGACTTTGGGACTACTTCGCACGTGATGGCGACGGTGCCATCCGCGCGGCGAGCCGCCACTGCAAAGTCGCGAGGGCCACGCATCATCACACCTTCGATGACTGCCTGGCCCCCGTACATGGTTGCGGAAACTGACGCGCCCGCTGACGGGTCCTTGGTCGGACCAGAAGTAGACACGATTACTTCGTGCGCTGGAATGTGCCGAAGCGCTGCTTGAACCGGTCAACACGGCCCTCGGTGTCAACAATCTTCTGCTTTCCAGTGAAGAATGGGTGGCACTGTGAGCAAATTTCAACGGAAACCTTGCCGTTGCTCTTGGTGCTGCGGGTCTGGAATGTGACTCCACACGCACAGTTCACATCTACAACGTCATAACCTGGGTGAATGCCTTCTCGCATATCTGTATCCTTTCGTGCTCTCCGATCCCGACCGCAGAGCGATGCCTATACTATCGCGACAAAACATTGGGATGCAATGATAAAGACGCTTAACTGTTGACATCGGGTGTACCGGGTTCTAAACTACTAAGGTTTTGTCGGGGAGCCATGACGCAGCGTGGCGTCGCTTAATCGTCCCGATACGAATTGTTTGCGAGGTAAGTAATGATAGTCGCCACGAAGCAGCTGTTCGCACACGCGTACGGCAAGTATGCCATCGGAGCATACAACATCAACAACTTGGAACAGATTATCGGTATGTTCCAAGGTTCGATCGATTCCCAGGCTCCATTCATCATCCAGCTCAGCAAGGGTGCACGCGGATATTCCGATAAGTCATTCCTTGAGGCGATGATCCGCACGGCTGATTCCCTCTATCCTGAAGCTATCTTTGCAGTTCACCTTGACCACGGTGATGAAAAGACCTGCTACGACTGTATTGACTCGGGCTTCTACAGCTCTGTCATGATTGATGCATCCCACGAAGACTTCGATGAGAACATCGCCATCACCAAGCGTGTTGTTGATCGTGCCCATGCTGTCGGAATCTCTGTCGAAGCTGAGCTCGGAATGCTCGGCGGCGTCGAGGAAGACATCAATGTTGATGAATCCCATGCATGTCTGACCGATCCTGACCAAGCTAAGGAATTTGTCGAGCGCACAGGCTGCGACTCGCTCGCATGTGCCATCGGAACCAGCCACGGCGCCTACAAGTTCGCCGGCGGACAAGGCATCCACTTCAATGTGGTCGAAGCCATCCAGAACAACCTTCCTGGCTTCCCACTCGTGATGCACGGTTCCTCCTCGGTTCCACAGGATGAAGTCGAGCGCATCAATGCAGCCGGCGGCATCATCAATGGTGCCAAGGGTGTAGATACTGCCCAGTATCTCCCAGCAGCCAAGCTCGGCGTCTGCAAGGTCAACATCGACACCGATGGCCGCCTCGTATGGACCCGTGTACACCGTGAGTTCTTCCGTGACAAGCCAGGCGACTTTGATCTCCGTGGCCCAGGCAAGATCTTTATGGCCGAGTATGCTAAGTTCATCGCCAGCCGCAACGAGCTCCTTGGTTCCGCTGGACAGCTCGAAGCTGTCCGCGCATCCCTCAAGGCTTAACCCTTAGCCGATGCGTTGTCATGGCCCCGGGGTTACCCCGGGGCCTTTTGTTTTCAAGGGAGTGTTCAGATGTCCATGACCCCAAAGGAACTCGTCGGGATGACGGCGGCCAAGCGTATCCACGATGGCATGTTGGTCGGGCTTGGCACCGGCAGCACCGCAAAGTGGTTTACGCACTATGTGGCTGAGCGTGTCCGTGCCGAAAACCTGATGGTTCGTTGTGTGTGTACATCTGATGCAACCGAACATCAGGCGCGTGCCGCCGGGCTTAGCGTGATTCCGCTTGGCGCCGGGATGACGCTGGACATTTGCGTGGATGGCGCGGATGAGTTTAATAGCGACCTGATTCTGATCAAGGGCGGGGGCGGGGCCCATGTCCGCGAAAAGATTGTGGCGCGTGCCGCGCGGCAGGTGGTCATTGTGACGGATGCCAGTAAGCGTGTCGCGACCCTCGGAGCGTTTCCGCTACCCGTTGCTGTGTTGCCATTTGCCGCTGAGAGTACGGCTGAGCTGTTACATCAGTGTTTTGAGGTGCCCGTGACGCAGCGGACATCCCCGGATGGCACTCCCTTCCTCTCCGATGACAACCTCGCGATTCTGGACCTCCACTTTGGCGTGATCAAGCGCCCGGCGCTGCTCGATCAGCGCATCCGGCAGCTGCCTGGCGTGGTCGACACAGGGCTGTTCGTTGGGATTGCACACGAGGTGCTGGTCGCGCACCCGGATGGCCGTGTTGAGTCCGTGAGGCTACCGGTATGACAGATACACAAATCGCTCGGAGATTCCGTCAAATTGGCGACATTTTGGAGATCAAGGGCGAGAATCCATTTAAGATCAAGGCCTACCGGACAGCCTGCGACACGATTGAGGCGCTGGAAGATAACCTTGCCGACATCGATGCCCGTGGCGAGCTCCAGAATATCCCCGGCTTTGGCCCAGCGATTGTTGGGAAGACACGTGAGTTTTTGATGACTGGCACGTGTGATCTCTGGGAGAAGATCAAAATGGATGTCCCAGCGGGTGTGATTCAGCTTGCGGGAATCCGCGGCGTTGGCCCAAAAGTGGCTGCGCAGGTCTTCAAAGAGCTGAATATCACGACGGTGGATGCCCTTGAGGCGGCGGCGCAAAATGGTCAGCTTCAGGCGCTGAGTGGCTTTGCAGCGGCGAAGGAAAAGAAGTTTCTAGATGCTATCGCTGCGTGGCGGCGTATTGGGAGCCGTGTCCCGCTTTGGAAAGCGCTTCCATTTGCGGCGCGGGTCAGCCGGGTGTTGCTGGCGAGCGGATGTGTGTCCGATGTGCAGCTCACGGGGGAGGCCCGCCGTGGAATGGACACGCTGTCTTGTGTCCGTTTTGTTGTTGCCGGCGATGACAGGGCTGCAGTCACCAATGCCATCGTCGACCAAGGCTGGTTTGATGCCGAAGCATCCACATTGCCGAATGGTGACATCACCGGCATCATCGATGAAATGCCTGTCCACTTCTCGATTGTGGAGAAGATCAACGGATGCCTGCTCCTAACTGAAACGGGGCCTGAGTCGTTTGTCCACTGGATCACTGGTCAGTTGCCGGGTGGGGTCTTGGCTGATTTTGCATCCGAGGATGCGATCTTCGAAGCGGCTGGGATGCGTTTTATTGACCCGGAGATTCGTGATCACAGCGAAGATGCAGCACGCGTCGGCCGTGGAGAGCTGCGCCTCGTAACACTTGACGACTTCACCGCACAGCTGCACGAGCACACAACCTGGTCGGATGGACGAAACTCCATTTCTGAAATGGCGGATGAAGCGATTCGTCGTGGTTGGACAACGCTTGGCATCACAGATCACAGCGCAAGCCTCACCGTTGCGCGTGGCCTAACGACCGAGCGGCACATCGCACAATTTGAAGAGCTCTCACCGCTGCAAATTGCCTATGCCGAACAGGACTTTGCGCTGCTCGCCGGGCTGGAAGCGGACATTTTGCAGGATGGTAGCCTTGACTGTGCATCTGAAATCCTGAGCCAGCTGCACTATGTTGTTGCATCCGTGCATATCCGCTACAAGG
>JBEEMN010000145.1:0-4738 GCA_041192625.1 Armatimonadota bacterium | reverse complement strand
AACGCGATGCGTCATGCGCGTAAGCCGGGCGGGGATGTCGATGAGAACGGGGTTCGCCTGACACCTGCTGCGGCCTATCGGGGAGCGCTTGAGAAGGGACAAGTTCTTGAAGCGGCATTCTTGACACGTAGCACATCCAAGACCAGTCGGTTTGAGTGCTGTACGCTAGAGGCAGTGAGTGCAGCGGTTGCCAACTTGGACCTTGGGTGATGGACCAGCCTCACAAACCTGACTTCGATCCACATGCCCTTCGTGTTCTTGAATATGCGCGTGTCATTGACCATTTGGCAGAATATGCCAGCACCACGCTTGGCCGTGAGCGATGTCTTGAGGTCCAACCGACCGTTATCCACGCTTTTGTCCGTGAGCTGCAACAAGAGACATCCGAGGCGCGACGCCTCATCGATGATCATGGTCGCTTCCCGTTTGGAGGCATCCACGATATCCGTCGCGCGCTCCAATCGGCGCATATCGGGCAGCTACTGCTTCCACTTCAGCTCATCGAAGTCGCAAACACCATTGTTGGCTGCAATCGCTTAAAAGCCTGGGTTCAATCGAAGGCGGAGAAGGCACCTCTGCTGGCTGAACGCGCGGATGCCATTGTCGATTCCCCGATGGTAACTGGTGCCGTCGATGGCTCTATCGGACGGGCGGGAGATATCCTCGACTCTGCAAGTCCAGCGCTTGCGGCGGTGCGAAGCCGCAAGCGGATGCTGGTCAAGCGCATCGATGAAAAACTTTCATCCATCCTGTCAAGCTCATCGACACGTACGATGCTGATGGACACACAGGTTGTGGAGCGGGATGGCCGTCGTTGTCTAAATGTCAAGGTCGAGCACAAACGCGTTTTTCAGGGACTAGTGCACGGACTCTCCGCAACGGGCCAGACGGCGTTCATCGAGCCGATCGCAGTCGTTGAAGCAAACAATGAGCTGCGCGAAGCGGAAGCCGTTGAGCAGCGCGAAATGGATAAGGTTCTCCAGCGCCTTACCGAGCTGGTGAAGAAGCGGGAAAGCGAACTTGAGTCCGCGATTCAAGTCGCGGGTGGCCTTGACCTTGCGTGCGCAAAAGGGGAATATGCCATCCACCTCAATGCATGTGAGCCACTGCTTAACCACAAAGGCCGCATCGATATCCGCCAGGGCAGGCATCCACTGCTTGACCCCGAAAAGTGCGTTCCGGTAACCGTAAGGCTTGGTGCGACGGCGCAGGCATTGTTGATCACGGGACCAAACACCGGCGGTAAAACCGTTACGCTGAAGACGCTGGGACTCTTCACGCTTATGGCACAGAGTGGCCTTCAGGTTCCCTGTCAGTCTGGCAGTGAGCTGGCGATGTTCGAGCAGGTTTTCGCCGATATTGGAGATGAACAGTCCATCGCCCAAAATCTCTCGACATTCAGCGGCCACGTTGCGAACATCGTTAGAATTCTGAAGGTCTGTGGCCGGAGGGCTTTAGTGCTCCTTGATGAGCTCGGCTCAGGAACGGATCCTGCCGAAGGAGCCGCGCTGGCAAAGTCCATTTTGACCGAGCTCCTTGCCCATAATGCGCGCATCGTGGCGACGACACACTACGGCGAGCTAAAGGAGTTTGCGTATTCGCGGGATGGTGTTGAAAATGCCGCGGTTGAGTTCGATGTCGAAACCTTAAAGCCAACGTATCGGTTGCTGCAGGGCGTTCCGGGTTCATCCAATGCGTTTCACATCGCGCGTCGCCTTGGGATGCCTAACCGCGTGGTGGATGCCGCAGTGGCTAGTCTTGGGTCTGCTGGCGCGGATGCTGCCGAAGTCATGCTGCGCCTCGAGGCTGCGAAGAAAGCCGCTGAGGATGAGCAACGGGAGGCGGAGCGGTTACGCAAGGAACTGTCTGATCTGCGCGCTAAGCATGCAAAGCGCCTCGAGGACCTTGAGCGGCTGCGTGCGGAAGCGAAAGAACGGGCATCTGAGGAAGCTAGACTCCTCATCCGGCAAAAAACGGAAAAGATGGACAACATCATTTCCGAGCTGCGCCGCATGGGGAAAGAGGGCCGCAAGACCCAGTCCGCTCGTAAGAAGATGAAGGAGACATCCGAGGAGCTCGTCGGCCAGATTGGGCATGAGAAGGAGCCTCCTCCGGTGGATGAAGCCGACATCCCGACCGCCCTCGCGAAAGGCGACACAGTGCGCGTGACGAGCCTCGGTGGGGTCTCTGGTGTTGTCGTTGAAAACACAAGCGGTGCGGAGGCCATTGTTCAGGTTGGCGTGATGCGTGTGACGGTTCCGATGACTGGTTTACGGATTGTGGGTGTCTCGGCAGCAAAGCAAAAGCCAAAGGCCGCGGGGGTAAGCGTGCCCCTCCCAGATGCGCCGCCGCCGCTGGCGCCGGCTATACGCAGTAAAGCAAAGGTTCGCGCTGCGCGGGATGCGGCAGCGAAAGCTGTCGAACCACAGCCTGAGAAAGTCAAGAAGACGCCTCGGCCAGGTGGGCTTGCTCCGCGTGCTGGGAGCCAGCTCTCAAGCGTGATGATTGAGAAGGCGAGCAGTTTTTCGCACGAGTTAATGCTTATCGGGCTGCGTGTGGATGCAGCATTGCCGCGTCTCGATAAGTGGCTGGATGATGCTGTCCTCGCCGGCCTCGATGGCGGGCGCGTTGTCCACGGCAAGGGCACGGGCGCGCTCAAGCGTGCCGTCTGGGAGCAGCTGAGCGGCGATCCGCGTGTGGTGGCGTACCAACTTTCCCACCCGGATGAAGGTGGTGCGGGCGTAACGGTGATTCGCTTTGCTTAGCGAAGAGACATTGGAAATGCTGGTGGATGCGGCCATCAAAGCACGTCTCAATGCCTATGCCCCTTATTCAAACTACAGTGTTGGTGCGGCATTATTGATGGCGGATGGCCACATTGTGACCGGGTGTAATGTTGAAAATGCCAGCTATGGCCTGTCGATGTGTGCTGAACGTAGCGTAGTTTTCGCAGCCGCGGGTGCTGGAAGCCGCACAATTCATGCGTGTGTGGTGGCGACAGCCGATGGCGGAACGCCATGTGGTGCCTGCCGGCAGGTGCTCTCTGAATTTCATGATGATGCCCATCCAATGCAGATAATCGCTGTCACACCGGATGGCACGATGGTGATGAACACTTGGCTTCGTGACCTCCTGCCAAATGGCTTTGGATTTGGGGGACGGACGTTTTAAGCGCTCCCAGTGCGGGATCGTGGCAGGAAACACCGCTTATGGAACCGAAAAGCCGTCTATATCCGTAGAGTCTTTAGCAAGACAGTGTTTGGAGGGTGCATCGATGTATCAGCAACAATGGGGATCTAACTACCAGTCCAATGCGCCGGCACGGCGCCAAGCGTTCATCTCCAGGGTGTATGGTCACCTCGCAGGTGGCTTTCTCGTGTTTGCCGTCATCGAAGGTCTCCTTCTAAACTCGCCGATCGGCGCTGCCATTCTTGCGATGGTCTTTGGTTTTGGACAAATCGGCTGGCTGCTTCTGATGGGTATCTTTATGCTCGTCAGCTGGATCGCCCGCTCAAAGCTGGCATCGTCGCCGGACCCAAGCAAGCAGTATCTGGGCTATGGCCTGTATATCCTGATTGAAGCTGTTGTGTTTTTGCCGCTGCTGTACATCGCCAACAGTGTCGCACCCGGCATCGTTCCACAAGCGGCGACCATGACCGGCGCACTCTTCCTCGGGCTGACCGCCGTTGCCTTCGGCTCCAAAATGCGCTTCAACTTCCTCGGCCCTATTCTGGGTGTAGGGAGTTTAGTGCTGCTGGGTGTGATGGTCACTGGGATGATCTTTGGCTTCTCACTTGGGCTCTGGTTTAGCGCCATCATGATTGCCTTTGCGGGTGGTGCGATTCTTTACGATACCGACCGTGTGATGAATGAGTACAACGAACGTGACCATGTCGCGGCAGCGCTTGAGCTGTTTGCAAGTGTGGCATTACTGCTGTGGTACGTCATCCGAATCCTTCTCCAGCTCCGCGGAAGAGACTAAGCATCGGGTATCGGTGAGAGAACAGGTTATAATTGACCGGCTTGACAGGGGCTGACCCCGTGTCCGATGCCGGAAGGTAACCCGATGTCCATCCTCTTCGACGAAATTCACCAACAGCCAGCTGCCATCGAGCGCGCACTCACCGCAAATGCCGTGGGCGCACAGGCCTTGGTGGATGACATCAAAAAACGTGACATCCGCTATGTCATCTTTGCCGCACGCGGAACATCGGATAACGCCGCCACCTACGCAAAGTACCTCTGGCAAATCACCGCGGGCCTCCCCTGTGGTCTGGCCGCGCCAAGCGTGCATACGCTCTACAACGGCAATGTTGCCTTCCGGGATGCCCTTGTTGTTGGCATTTCCCAAAGTGGAGCCGGTGAGGACATCAATGAAGTCATGACACAGGCAAAAGCCGCCGGTGCGCTGACGGCTGCCATCACAAACACACCAACATCCGCGCTTGCCGGAATCGCTGACCACGTCCTCTTCTGCGAAGCGGGCGTCGAAAAAGCGGTCGCTGCAACCAAGACCTACACAACTACCCTTGCAATCCTCGCACAGCTTGGCGCGTTACTCGGTGGAGATGCAGCCCTTCTTGAGTGCGTAAATCGGCTCCCACAAGCGGCTGCTGACACGCTTGCGATGCTTCCGGGACGGATCGAGCCAGTGGCATCCACGCTGTATCACGCCGAGCGGATGGTCACCGTTGCACGTGGTCTCCACCTCTGCACAGCGATTGAATCATCGCTCAAA
>JBEEMN010000144.1:0-4778 GCA_041192625.1 Armatimonadota bacterium | reverse complement strand
TGGATGCAAAGTCAGCTGCAAAATGGAGAAATGTTGCGCTGGCGGCACGCAAAACAGCGGAGCTCTCCATCGAAATTGGTGCATTACGTAAAGCCATTGCCTTGGATGCAACCGATATTGTCAGCCGTCAACTACTTGCCCCTGCGCTTGCTGGTTCTGGGAGATCTGCTGAGGCGATTGGTCTCTATCGCCAGCTCGGAGCACTCCAACCGAAAAGTGCTGCTCCGCTTGTTGCAATGGCGAGCTTGCTGATGAAGCAGGATCAGCTCGACTCTGCGTTGACGGCTCTCAAGGATGCCACCGGGCGTGAACCGGGAAACGCTGTTGCTTGGAACAACCTTGGCGTTCTCTATGAGCGCCGTGGACAGATAAACGATGCGATTGCATCGTATAAGGCTGCCATCAAGGCAAATCCATCCGATGCTGACGCAAAGGCAAATTTGGCACGCTTCGGTAAGTCGACAACTGGTACGACAAAGCCGTAGGCTGACTGTAACCAGATGCCATTTGTAATTCTCCTTGCTAACCGGGATAAGGTGGCTGCGTCCGATGCGTTGCTACGCGTCCAGGCAGAGCTTGAGAGGCACCACATTGATGTGCGTATCGCATCTCCTGATGCAATCATCGACACCAATGGCGCGCTCATGCTCGTGGTCTTTGGCGGGGATGGCACGCTTCTCGCCGCCGCGCGGATGTACGCCGAAACCGGAGTGCCAATTTTACCGATTCATGTCGGACGATTTGGATTCATCACGGAATCTGACAGCACCCAGGTCTGGTCACACGTAAAGAGCGCCCTTGATGGCGCGCTGGAGGTTCATACGCGGGCGATGCTGTACGCATCGGTGGAATGTGGAGGGCAAGTCATTTCTGCCTCACCTGCGGTAAATGATGTTGTTGTTGCATGCTCCTCGCGTCGGCTTGTGGACCTTGATGTACACGTCGATGGTGACCTTGTCGCAGGCTATGCTGCGGATGGTGTCGTGGTGGCAAGTCCAACTGGGAGCACGGGTTATGCGCTCTCTGCGGGTGGTCCGTTGATGCATCCGGATGTCCAGGCGATGTTGATTACGCCGATTGCAGCACACACATTGAGCGCTCGCAGCCTTGTGATACCGATGAGTGGAGTCGTTCAAATATCCGTGCCCAACGGTGGGCGCGGTGTCGTGGATGCGACAATTGATGGCCAGGTCACGCTGGCTGTCCCTACGGATGGACGTGTTTTCATCCGAAGAAACAGGCATGGCTTGGTACTCGTAAAGGGAATGGGGATGACTTTTTACGAGAAGGTTAGGCACCGTTGGAGATTGGGTGAGCGTCGTATCGCGACGCCAGATCATAACAATACGCATTGACAATGAAATTGCGAACGTGCTAGAATGGCGCGCATTGGCATTTGTCGCAGGACAACCGAAAAGAGGGCACGCACAGTGGCGAAGTCTGGTGGAGCAGTAGCAACGAAAAAGGCAAGTCCCCGTCCCGCACCGGTAAAAACGTACCGCCCAACAGGTGGATCGTTTGTTGGAGTGGATATCGGGACACATGCTGTAAAGCTTGTAGAGGTCACAGGTTCAGGTACCAATCTGAAAGTGACTGGGCTGTCGCGTGAGCGTACCCCGGAAGGACTGGTTGTTCAGGGCGTCATTCAAGACCCTAAGAGCATGGGCCAGTTCATTAAGCAGATGATTGCCAAAAGCGGAATTCGCTCCCGCAAGGCCGTCGTCGCCGTCGGTGGAACGGCTGGAATGGTTGTTCGTGTCGTGGAAGTCCCAAAGATGTCCGCGGGCGAGCTTGCTGACACGATGAAGTGGCAGATTGAGCAATACATCCCATTTGCCGCATCCGATGTTGAGATGGCGTATCAGAAAATCGACGATGCTGTAGCTGATGCTGATCCCGCCGCTCAAATGGAAGTCCTTATTGCCGTCGCGCAGCGCGATATGGTTTCCGGGCATCTTGAAGCTCTGAAGCTTGCAGGTCTCGATGTGGTGACAGTCGATGTCGAGCCTCTCGCCATTGGTCGTGCCTTGTTGGATCTATCGAAGACTGGTCTGAAGGCGAAGACGACAGTCGTTATCAACATCGGTGCATCGGGAACTGAGGTAGGTATCTATCGTGATGGCGTCCTGCGCTTCCCGCGTACGATTCCTCTTGGCGGCGAAGCATTTACACGTGCAGTCGCTGACAAGCTTTCGTTGTCCTTGGATGCTGCTGAAGACGAAAAGGTTGAACGCGGAGAAGTGTTGCTTGACCTGATCGAACAGGCTCAGGAAGACATGTTCGGCTCATCTGGTGATGCAGCTGATAATGGCATTTCGTCTCCTTGGGACGTTGACATCTCGGCTCCACTGCCTCCAAGTCTCTTCGGGGATGCAGCACCTGCGGCGCCGGTTGAAGCTGCACCTGTTGAAGAAGTCAATCCTTTCGCAGTAACTCCAGAGCCGGTTGTGGAAACACCATCGATTCCTGAGCCTGTCTCGCTTTCTGCAAATGAGCAAAGAGTTCGCGATGTGTTTATGGCTTTGCTGCCAGTCCTTGGTGAGTTCACGATGGAGCTGCGTCGTTCCGTTGATTACTTCCGGTCCAAGTACCCAACGGAGACAGTCGATCACTTGCTGCTCTGCGGTGGTGGGGCGAATCTTCGCGGATTTGATGCCTACTTGGAAAAGGAAATCGGATTGCCAGCAAGCGTTGCCGATACATTTGGCAGTGTAAATGTAACCGCGAAGTCCATCACTGGAGCACAGCGTACGGCTTTGTCGTCCGCATTTGCTGTTGCAATGGGCCTTGCTGCGCGGGATGCTGTAATTGGTTCGTAGGAACTTTCTACTTGAATGTTGAATAGTTACGACCGATGATGTAGTTGTGGTGGTGAGTCTTGTGTGTGTGACTCGGTTGGATGAGGTGAATAGATGTCAGTGCTTCGCATAAACCTTATGCCTGCATACATTGCAGAGCAGCGGAAAACCAAAGCGGCAGTTGTTGGAACCGTCGCCGGCGTAGTTGCTGTGATTGGTGGTCTCCTTGGCTACCAGTTTGGTTATCTTGTGCCATCCGTGAACACGATGATCGAAGAGGCAAACGCAGCCGACTCAGATGCAAAGGCTGTGGAAGCGATTGAGGCGGAGACAACATCTACTCTTGCTCTCATAAAGCCGCTTCAAGATAAAGTCAACTTTGTAAAGTCTGTTCAGTTCCACAACGTGCTTGTTCCACAGATTTATCGGAATGTAGCGAAGTATACATACCGCAAGGTTGAGTACAGCTCGATGGCAGTAAATGGTGATTCGCTTTCCATCAATGCTTACGTGCAAAACCTCTCCGATGTTGGGAAGTTCTACCTGACGTTGTTTGCCAACCCCGATGTAAAGTCGGTGTCAATCAGTGCTCTACCAGGTTGGCCAAACGCATCATCGCAGACAGTCGGACTGCCGGGAGAAGCGCCTTTGGATCCAAACGCAAATGGCTTCCCGCTTCAGGTTTCCGCAAATCTTGTGTTGCCAGTCGTCGCACCGGCGCCTCCAGGTGGGGGTGGTGCTGCAGCAGGTGGCGGCTTTGGTGGCATGATGGGTGGTTCTGGCTCTATGATGGGCGGACCGGGTATGCGTGGTGGTGGTGGCCCGATGATGGGTGCGCCGATGGCCGGCGGTGGCGGAGGCGGTGCAGCAGCCGGCTCCAAGGGTGGCGGTCCGCAGGCAGTTGATTAGGTTGCAGGCAGGAAGAGAACCAAGAACATGTCAAAACTGACTCGTCCTCAAATCTTTATTATCGGTGGCGTAACTGCACTGGTATTTGGTTTGGGTGGATATTTTGGATTGATTGATCCGGCATTAAAGCAGCTTGATACTGAGCGCACGCGTCGTGATACCCGCAGAACTAAAGCGGATGAGCGTTCAACGGCTGAGCGTAAGAAGAAAGATGCTAATAAGCAGGTTGCCCAGGCAAAAGCTGATTGGAACGTCTACGAGCGCCGTTACATGCCTGACATCGATGTGTCGAACACCTATTCAGCCTGGCAGGACTTGATCAACGAACAGGTACGTGTTCTTGGTCCAAAGATGCAGAAGTTTCTTGACAGCGATAAGTCTGTCACCAAGCTTCAGGGTAGCTTTGCGTTGCCAGCTGCGCCGAGTGACCCTAATGCATCCCTAAATGAGCTTTACGTCTTCACCCCAGGTGGAGTTCAAGTGCAAGGGACGTTCAAAAACATCCTTTCGCACGTCGAGCGCTGGAATCGCTTTGATCGCTTGGTACTCGTATCCGGATTAACACTTTCCGGAAACTCGCCAAACCTTGTTGGTCAATACAATCTCCAAGTTTTCGAATACACCCATGGTGATCGTACCAAGGCTGTTGCCATTCCACAGGCATCTGGTGGTGCTGGTGGGGCTGGCGGCTTCGGCGGCGGCATGATGGGTGGATCCGGATCGATGATGGGTGGTGCAGGCATGCGCGGCGGCGGCGGCCCACAGATGGGTGCTGCGATGTCCGGTGGTGGTGCTCCTGCTGGTGGTGGTAACGGAGTGAAGGGCGGAGATTAATGCTGGGTCAAAGCAATACGATGGAAACAAAAAACATGATTCGTACCAGTCTTGTAGCCGGCATTCTGGGTTCTGCCTTAATGCTTGCAGGATGTGGTGGTGAAGAGGCCGCAGCACCGACGCCTGCTCCAGCAGCGCAGGTAGCTGGTGGTGCGGGCGGTGACATGGATGCAAACATGACATCGCCAGCAGCGGCTGCCGGTATGCAAGTACCTGGCGGAAATGCACAACGTGGTT
>JBEEMN010000143.1:0-4800 GCA_041192625.1 Armatimonadota bacterium | reverse complement strand
GTCGAAAATGCATAGAGCGTCAACGCACCGATACCGAAGTCGCTTGCCGAGCGGACGATCTCACGGACGCTTTGGTAGCCCTGATGATGCCCAAGCAGACGGGGCATCCCGCGCTCACGCGCCCACCGGCCATTACCATCACAAATGATGGCGATGTGCCGTGGAAGACGGCTCGGATCGATTTCATCCGGAAGAACGGCAGGGGTTCGCTTGCTCATGTTTGGTTCACTTTGCCGGGCAAAGTAATACTCAAACTTAACCACAAACCCCTCACGGATGCAAGCGGTTCTAGCGCTCGAAAGCCGTTACCGTGATGGCATCCAGGATATTTTCCATAGGTACACCCTTCACCGAGACGATCTTTACCTCACCTGGACTCACATGGAAGCCATTGTCACTGAGCGTTAGGCGTATCGCATCATCCTTTGCCCGGATCATTACGAATGGGGCAAAGCGCTCGGTCCGGATGATGACGTTTCCGGACGCATCCAGGCTCACATTTAGCTTAACTTGACCTGTTCGAAGGTTTTTAGGCTCCGCCAAGAGGGTTGTCGTGTACGCAATAATCTTATTGTCTGCAGTGATCCGCGCCTCTGCATAGACTTCCTCTGGGGAGTCTGCGATAAATCCTGGAAGCGTAACGCCTGCAGCATCCCGTAGTGCACTATCTCCATCCACACGAAGCGCCTTACGATCCGCGACAATCAGCTGACCATCGAATGTGCGGATACTCAGCTCGATGTTTGCATCGATACGCTCCGTCAAATCATTCACAACATGCGCGGTGACACGGTTGCCGGTCTTTACGATGCTGACGATGCGCGGCGCATAGCTTCGTTTCACTTGGTAATAAGCCAGCTTAGGGACACCTGCACTGTCGATGACCGACCAGCTATGGGTTGCCCAGCAGTCGTTCAGCTGCCAGAACAATGTTCCCATACAGCGTCCACGCAGGCTCCTCCAATGCTCAATACCGCACTGCAATGCCAATGCCTGGTTTGTCTGGCCGTAGTAGATAAAGTCATCAAAGGTCGTGGGTACAGGAAAATGTCTGTTAATGAACCCAAGATATGTCTCGTACCCCTTGCGTGTCTTGTCATGCCACTTGGATACATCGGAGTTGACATCCCAGTCGGATGGTGCCATCACCGTTCGCCAGGCGGCCGGACCCGCTGGAGCGGCAAAACCAAATTCACTACTGAAACGGCAGCTGCTCTTTCGATAATTGACCCAGTCGCCATCAGAGCCCGGCTCCTTCGAATGCCAGACATTCCAGTAATGGGCAGTCCCGAAGTTTTCATTCTGCGCATTGCCCTCGCCTGCATCCCCAAAGGGCGAATTTGGCAAGAACATCCGCTTTGGATCATCATTTGCAAGTACGGATGGCAGTATTTCACCAATAATCCGTTCGCCGAAGAACCGGGTTGGAGCACGATCACCCGACCATCTTCCCTGGCTTAGCTCGAGGTTTTCATTGCCACCACACCACATCGCAAGCGAGACACGATGTCGAAGGCGTCGAACCTGAACGCTTGCTTCATGGCGGACATTGCGGACAAAGCTAACATCGTCATCCGGGTAGGAGGAACACGCAAACGGAAAGTCCTGCCAAACCAGCAAGCCAAGCTCATCGCAGAGGTTGTAGAAGGTCTCAGATTCGTATTGGCCACCGCCCCAGACACGCAGCATTTGAAGGCCAGCATCACGAGCTTGTGTCAGCCGCTCGCGCAGGCGCGCATCGGTGACCTCACCAGGGAAACAGCCATCCGGGATCCAGTTCGCCCCACGGATAAACACATCCCGGCCATTAATGCGAAAGGCAAATCCCGCGCCTTCGCCATCTTCATCCGGTTGCTGAATAACAGCAATCTCGCGGTAACCGACTGACTTTCCGAGGTGGTCAACGAAAATCCGGTCCATTCCAACCGAGTCGTATGTCCACAAGCGGAGGTTTAACAGATAGCGGCGCTGCTTACCAAGACCATTGATGTTCCAGCGCTCAACTTCTTGATGGCGTATCACGGGCAGCTTGATTTTGTGGACACCCGCGACTTGTGGAATAGGGGCATCGGGTGTGTTATCGCCCATCGCATACAGAGCGACCCCAGCCGTCATCGGAACCGACTCATCGTAGACGGCGACCGTCAGCGTGATGGAGATATCCACTGTGTTTGCGCTTGTAAAGGTGTAGTCTTGTTCCCAGTCTACAAATTCGGCGACAGGGACTGTGGTGAGGGTGACGTTTCCACCGATACCGCAGCTGACAAGCGCCGGGCCCCAGTCCCAGCCAAACATGTATTGCGGCTTGCGAACGAAAGCGCGTGGAGAAAAGTTGAAGTAGTGGAGCTGGCCCCGCTCCGATGTGCCATCCCCGAGATACGCATCGGAGAGCGCTTGTCCCTTGACCAGCGCGGATGAAAACTCAACGCGAATCTCATTCTTGCCAGCGATAAGGGCATCGGAGACATCAAAGCGCTGTGGGATAAATGCATTGTCAGCCGTTCCGACAAACTGACCATTGACATACACGGTCGCAAATGTATCCAGACACTCAAAGCACAAAAACTGTCGCCCGCGGCCCCGTGCATTAAGCTCATCGAGGGTTACATCGATGTCACATTTGTAAGTCCAATCTGCTTCATCCACCCATGCACAGCCTTTTTCGCCAAGGCGGTAGTGAGGATCCTGGATAACACCCGCCGCGACCAACGCACCGTGCACGTAGCCAGGAACGGTCGCGGGGTACCACTCAGATTCACCTGTAGTTAGGGAAATCAGGTCAATGGGGCCCGCGTGGCGCTGGGCGACTTGCCATCCGGTAGCGATGGTGCGACGTGTCACGGAGAGATATTCAGACATATGGCATATTCTACTACTGCAGGCTGGCTGGATTTAGGCGTAGCATAGCGACACAAGCGTTCGTTTTTAAGGAATTTGTAAGCAGATGGCAAAAGTAGCAGTGCTGGCTGGAGATGGAATCGGGCCAGAAATCGTCCGTGAGGCAGTATCGATCCTGCAGCTCGTCGCACCGGATATCGAGACACAGGAAGCCCTCGTTGGCGGGATTGCCTACGATGCGACCGGACATCCCCTGCCACCGGAGACACTTGCTCTCTGCCGCGAATCCGATGCAATCCTTCTTGGAGCGGTAGGGGGACCAAAATGGGATGTCATCCCTGACCCGGATCTCCGTCCTGAGCGCGGTGCACTCCTCCCGCTACGAAAGCATCTTGGTCTCTACGCGAATCTCCGTCCGGCAATCCTGCACAAGGCGCTCGCGGATGCCAGCGCGCTAAAGCCATCACTTGTCGGGGATGGCCTTGATGTTCTCGTTGTCCGCGAACTTACCGGCGGGGTTTACTTTGGACAGCCAAAGTCGAATGACGGCAACCGGGCCATCGACACCATGGTCTACACCAAAGATGAAATCGTGCGTATCGCGCATGTCGGCTTCCAGGCGGCACAAAAGCGTGGAAAGCGTCTTTGCTCAGTAGATAAGCAGAATGTTTTGATGACATCGGTTCTGTGGCGCGACACCGTGAATGAAGTTGCCAAGGAATACCCGGATGTCGAGCTGACCCATATGCTTGTCGACAACTGCGCGATGCAGCTGGTGCGGAATCCAAAGCAGTTTGATGTCATCGTTACCGAGAATCTCTTTGGAGATGT
Source organism: Armatimonadota bacterium (assembly GCA_041192625.1). Taxonomy (GTDB): domain Bacteria; phylum Armatimonadota; class Armatimonadia; order Armatimonadales; family Armatimonadaceae; genus CAIRTT01. The sequence continues at coordinate 1,131 of JBEEMN010000143.1, read as the reverse complement.
CCTTTCAGACGAGGCAGCGATGATCACCGGGTCGCTCGGGATGCTGCCAAGTGCATCCCTTGGAACGGGGACATTTGGTCTCTATGAACCTATTCACGGTTCGGCTCCCGATATTGCAGGAAAGGGCATCGCAAACCCGCTGGCGACCATTCTCTCTGTCGCCCTGATGCTCCGCTACAGCTTTGGCCGTGAAGATGCCGCACAGCGTATCGAAGCTGCGGTTGGCAAGGTCCTCGAAGCTGGATTGCGAACGCCTGACATCGCCAGTTACGGTGAGGCGACAGTCGGAACAATCGAGATGGCAGCTGCCGTTCGTGCCGCACTTGTGTAGCACAAACCACAGCTAATTTTCACAGAGGGGTGGAATGCAAACCGATAGAATGCGGATTGTATGGCCACCCCTTTTGTACACCTGCATAACCACTCCGAGTTCTCATTCCTTGATGGTGCATCCAAGATCAAGGAGATGGCAAAGATCGCCGTCGAGATGGAAATGCCAGCGATTGCGCTTACCGATCACGGAACGATGTACGGGGCATTTGAGTTCTATGAAGCGTGTAAAGCCGTCGGTGTTCAGCCCATTGTCGGGTGTGAACTCTACGTCGCGACCCGGGGACGGCGCGACCGTGATCCAAAGCGGGATGGCAACCATCACCTCGTAGCCCTCGCCAAGAATGAAACCGGCTATCGCAACCTCATGAAGCTTGCGACGAAGGCAAGCCTTGAGGGGATGTATTACAAGCCGCGTGTTGATAAAGAGCTGCTTGCCGAGCACGCCGAAGGCCTCGTCATCTGCTCCGCCTGCATGGGCGGCGAGCTGGCGCAATCCGTCATCCAGAAAAAAGGTCATGAAGAGACCAAGCGAGTTGCTGCCTGGTACCGCGAGGTCTTCGGGGATGACTTTTACTTAGAGATTCAAGGCCACGGGGCGCAGGGTCAGCAGGAAGTCAATGAGGAGGTCATTCGCGCAGCCCGTGCGCTGAATATCCCCTTGGTGGCCACAAATGATGCCCACTACCTCCGTGCAGCCGATGCAAGCGCACACGACATTCTGCTGTGTATCCAGACATCTACGACGATTAGCGACCCAAAGCGGATGCGCTACGAGCCACGTGAGTTCTACCTCAAGAC
>JBEEMN010000142.1:0-4806 GCA_041192625.1 Armatimonadota bacterium | reverse complement strand
TGTACGTATCGACATTGGTGGCTCCCCGCGTGGCTCGCTGGCTCTCCTGCATGCAGCACAAGCATGGGCGGCGATGGCCGGGCGGAACCACGTAATCCCAGATGATGTGAAGGCTTTGGCCATTCCAATCCTTGCACACCGCATCAGCCTGAGTGGGGATGCATTTGCAAAGGGCATGACAGAGCGCGATGTCCTTACGAGTATTCTTTCAAGCGTTGCTGTCCCCAAAGCCTGACACAACGTGATCGATACACACTGCCACCTAAACACTGAGCCACTCTGGTCTGAACGCGAACATTGGAAGCACACCCTAGGCTTGCTCGATGCGGTTATCGTCGTAGGGTTTGACCGCATCTCCAGCGAACGGGCGATGGTGCTGGCACAGCAAAACGCAAATGTCTATGCAGCAATCGGGTTTCACCCGGACAGCGCCCTTGAATGGAATGATGATGAAGCTGCGTGGCTGAAGACCGCCGTACAGCTGCCAAAAGTGGTGGCCATCGGGGAAATCGGGCTTGATCTCTACCGTCGCCACGACACCATCGATGCGCAGTGGGCTGCGCTCCGCGCGCAACAGGCCATCGCCCGTGATTCTGGTCTCCCCGTGATTTACCACTGCCGCCCGACCGTGGACACAAACGATGCCTATGACATGCTGACACCTCAACTCATTTCTGAGGCTCCAGATGTAAAAGCAGTCGTCCATTGCTTTGGTGGAAGCAAAGAGAACGCTGCGGCTCTGTGGGATGCAGGGTTTTACACAGGCTTTGATGGACCACTAACGTATAAAAAAAGCACTTTGCTCCGTGAAATTGCTGCTGCGTGCCCGGCAGAATTAATGCTGGTCGAGACGGATGCGCCCTATCTTTCCCCTGAGCCCCTACGCGGAAAATTTCCAAACCTGCCGGAGCGTGTGCAGCTCGTCGCGGCAAAGCTTGCGGAGATCCGGTCGATTCCCGTGGATGAATGCATCGTGCAAGTGGACACCAATGCCCTCAAATTATTTTCTGGTATGGCTAGATAAACATTGATGCCAATATTGGGGAACATTCCCAACAAGCACGGCGGTAAGATTTAGCATCATGGCAGCACGCTACACCAAATACACACGGTCAAAGCCCGCTGCTTCCACTGTGTCACGACTACTTCAGCAGACCGGGACAACCCGGGGACCGCGTGGGAATCAGACCGATCGCGCTCTGGTCGCAAGCCTAGTGGCAAGCCTTGCTTTGCACTTCATCCCTGGCGTCCACTGGGTGACCTACCCACTCCGGCTCCTGGTCACCTTTATCCATGAAGGCAGTCACGCCCTGGCCACGATTCTGACAGGTGGCTCGGTCCATGCCATCAACATCGAACCGAGCGGAAGTGGAATAACGCTTTCAGCGGGCGGTTTTAATCCCATCATTGCAAGTGCTGGCTACCTTGGCGCGACGCTTTACGGTGCATTCATTCTTTGGATGCTGAGAAAAGGTGCGCACGGCTCACGCCTCCTTGGCCTGACGGCTGTGTTTGTTGCGCTTTCCACCGTCGGTGGACTCTTGCATCCATTCACCCTCCTCACCGGTTTGCTGATCACCGCAGCCTTGATGGGCCTCGCGACAAAGCTGCCACGTCATGCAGCCAACTGGGCAGCATCATTTGTTGGTGCGCAGTTTGCGATGAATGCGCTGATTGACCTGAACACGCTCTGGGTACTTTCGGTGTCGGATTCCACTCCCACGGATGCGCAGAATATGTTCAAGATGACGATGATTCCCGCAGGCTTCTGGGCTACCCTGTGGCTTGGGATGTCCCTCTGGATTCTGTGGAGAATGGTCATCCGCCCCGCCATTAAAACTCGCTGATGGTTCTATCTGATCAAGTAACGACGGTTTCAGAGTTTTACTTTCGTAGGGGCAAGATGCTTCTTCTTTGCATCGGATGCTTTCTCTTCGTCGCCTTGACCATTCCTGCAATTCTTTTATCTACTAAATCGGGCATCGTAGGCATCTTGTTTCAAGTAGTTTGGGTTACAGCTAACCTCCTCTTCTTTGGAACCGGATTTGTCTGGACGCTACGCGCTCTGATCAGCCCCCAAAAACCTGGATTGATTATTTCCGACGATGGCGTTACGGACTATGCATCCGCGTTTAGTGCAGGATTTATCCCATGGAGCGCCATTCAAGCCATCACCGTTGGCCCCGTGGTAACGATAACCATCAAGGATTTCAAGACTAGTTTGCGTCATCTCCCACCGGTTAGGCGCTGGTTTCAGTCGACAAACGTGGCATGTTTCGGAGGGGTGATGTTCTCTACGACCCTCCTAAATACAGACATTGGAGCCTTGGAAGCTGCCATTAAAACAGGTTATGAACGCTGGTCCGCTGCATCATCGGATGCCTGAACACCGGACAGTTCTCCCCGCAGCTTCGCCAGACGATCTGCAAGCTTTGCCTCAACCCCATGGCGTGTCGGTTCATAAAAGCGCTGCTCAACCACAGAATCCGGGAGGTACTGCTGCGCCGCGTACCCGCCGGGAACATCATGGGGATAGATATAACCCGTGCCATGCCCAAGAGCCTTTGCCCCTTTGTAGTGGGCATCGCGAATATGCTTTGGCACGCCGCTAAAGTCCAGCTGCTTCACAGCACTTGTCGCTGCGCCAATCGCTTTGGTGGCCGCATTGCTCTTCGGGGCAAGTGCCAGCCAGAGTGTCACGTGGCTGAGCGTTAGTGCGCATTCGGGCATCCCAATGGTTTGCGTGGCCTGGAAAGCCGCCATCGCGAGCGGCAGAGATGAAACATCCGCGCAGCCGATATCCTCACTTGCAAGAATCACCAGCCGGCGGGCGATAAAGCGTGGGTCTTCGCCCGCTTCAAGCATCCGGGCGAGGTAATAGACCGCCGCATCCGGGTCGCTGCCACGAATACTTTTGATGAATGCACTAATCGTGTCGTAGTGGGCATCCCCGGTTTTGTCGTAGCCAATCGCGCGCTGTCCCAGCGCCGCTTCGACATCGGAGAGGGTGATCTCTGTGGCCGGTGCCTCCACGTAGTCCGCTGCCGTCTCGAGTCCACCGAGGGCTGTACGGGCATCCCCATTACACGCTGCCGATAAATACGTAAGGGCATCCGCGGAAATCGAGAGGCCCCGCTCTCCGAGGCCGCGCTCAGAATCGGAGAGTGCGCGGGTGATTACATCGGCGATGTCATCGGAGGTGATGGCTGTAAAGGCGAAGACGCGTGCCCGGGACAGCAGTGGTGCATTCACGGCAAAGTAGGGATTTTCTGTGGTTGCGCCAATCAGGACGATGGTGCCATCCTCGACGTGAGGGAGAAACGCATCCTGCTGCGCGCGGTTAAAGCGGTGGATTTCATCGACAAACAGCAACGTCCGCTTGTTCCTGATACGCCGGAGTTCCTTTGCCGCATCGATCAGCTTTCGGACATCCGCGACGCCTCCCGTTACGGCGGAGAAGTTTGCAAATGCCGCTTTGGTGGTCCTTGCGATAACAGATGCCAGTGTTGACTTTCCGCATCCGGGAGGGCCATAAAAAATCGCGGAGCGCAGCTGATCGCGCTCGATGGCTAGGCGGAGAGGGCGACCTGAGCCGAGGAGGTGGCTTTGTCCCACGATTTCATCCAAGGCAACCGGGCGCATCCGGGCTGCGAGGGGCGCATCCGCAAGCTGAGCAGCAGCAACATTTGCTGCTACTTGATCGGTATCAGCATCATCGAATAAGTCCACAGCATGATTCTACGTAGGTTTACGATAGGAATCCATTGGGTGTAGATGTATTGGATTTGGGGACATCACAAATACAGTCGAGCACCCCCAAGGTGACCTTAGATCACAAACCCCATCAATCCAGACTGTGACACAAGCCTGCAATCTCTACGCATTGATAAATTCATTAGGATTAGGCTTGGTATACAAACCATCAAATATGTATGTAGTGGAACATTCCCCTGTCGATTTACATCGCAATTACCTATGATGCAGACTAGGACGCTTTCGTCCGAGTGTTTGGAGTCGAGATCAATGATGATTCAGAAAGCTTTGCATAGCGCACATTGGAGTGCCCTTGCAGCCATTTGCCTGCTTGCGATTCCTGCCGTCTCGCTGGCTGGAAACACCGCGCCCAAACCGAAAATGTCCACCGCCCCACGTGGCGCGGCGAAGGTTCGTCCACAATTTTTGCGCGATGTTGCCCCTATTCTTGATCGCAAAGGCTGCTCGACGGCGGGATGCCACGGAAAATTTGGTGGCCGCGGCGGCTTCCAACTCAGCCTTCTGACACTCGCGCCAGCGGATGACTATGACCCAATCGTTCGCGGCGCACGCGGGCGCAGAGTAAATCTCCTCGAGCCAGACAAGTCGCTGGTCGTCCAAAAAGCCCTCGGAAACCTCAAACATGCCGGTGGGCAACGCTTCGCGGATGGCAGCTTTGAACACCAGACCATCCGAAACTGGATTGCAAACGGTGCGCCGTTCAACCCCGAAACGGATGCCAAACTTACAGCGCTCACAGTGACTCCACCGCAGGTGATGTTGCCAAAGGTAGGGTCCAACTTCAATATCAAGGTCATCGCAACCTTCTCGGATGGCACCCGCGAAGATGTTACACAAGATGCGAGCTACGAGAGCTCAGATACAGCCATCGCCACGGTTGAGCCCGGCGGCCGCGTAACCGGGCGCCGCTGGGGTGGAACCGGGTTGGTGGTTCGCTACCTCGGCGAGGTGCGGCCTGTCTTTATGACAATCCCACGTGCCGATGCAACCCCTTATCCGCAGTTGCCTGCTGGAAATGTCGTTGACAAGCTC
>JBEEMN010000141.1:0-4824 GCA_041192625.1 Armatimonadota bacterium | reverse complement strand
AGCGCATAGCGAAGCACTCCTGGAACCTTGCCACCACCAGCGTTTCGGCCGGGGCATCCACTGAGCATCACACCGGATGAAAGTGCGATCAGCGAGATAACCGATGCAGAAAGGACGGATTTACGGGTCAAAAAGACTGGGTTTGGCATGACCCGCAATTATAGCACGCTACTCCGCCGCCGCGTTTCTTAGGCGAGCTGTATCGACTGTGCGATTGACATCGTAACCCCTACGGAATATTCCAAGAGCGACTTTGAGCGTAAGTGTGGTTGAGAAACGTTAGACTTCAACACATGAAGTCGACATGCTCAACTACTCCGCTGCAGCGATCCCCAAGCGAGGCGCATCAAGCAGACCAATCAGCTCTTGCAGCTTCCCTTTACGCTCTGAAAGGCGCTGTGACTCTTTGGCCGTCCGCTGTTGCTGAGATACGACAACTGCTTCCTGCTTCTCAAGATTCACCCTACATTGATCATAAAGGAGCCGGGTCTGCTCTTGTCGTTCCTTTAGCTTACGCTTGAACGGATTCGTGATTGAGTAGGCATGGAGCTCAAATCCGCCCTCTTTGGCCTCTGTTTCAATACTCTTCACAGAGTTCAACCAGTAATCCCGCTCTTTGATTGCCCCGGCAACCAATCTGTCGAGCCGGGAGAGCTCTTTATCCGTCGTCGCCAGCTGACCCGTCAGGAAGTCCATTGCTGCCAACGTCACCGCATCCAGTTCCGATGCATCCTGCCCAGGCGCAAACCGGTCTGCGAGCAGCCTTAAGCGGTTTGCATCCTCGATGATTTCTGCTGGAACACGTAAATCGAGGCTTGTCGTTACAGTTTCGCAAATCGTAATGAGCGCAGACAGCCGCGCACTCCATTCACTCCTCAACTGGAGCCCTTGCTGCACAGCCTGCTGAACAGCCGCTGCCATAGCAGCTGCCACCGGTGAATCGGGCTGAGCCACGATGACCATCAATGCTTCGAACACTTGCGGATGACGCGTCAACTGACCAAGATAGTCTGGGTACCGGCCATCATGGATCAGAATAGCCTTTCCACCTGGCAGCCCCGCAAGGCTGTTTTGAACCGTTGTATCCAGCGCTCCAGAACCCTCGAATATCGTCATCATCAATCTGGCAGAGTGCAGAACATCTGTCTCAATTCCACGGAGAAGACGCTGGGCATGGTAGAAGCACTCGGCCACCTTTGCTTGCGGCTCACCAGCGGCTTCGGCAATCCATCCGAGCTCGTACCAGACAAAGCCATTACGGGCCCCAATAGGATGTGCAGTTACAGCGTCAAACAAGCGGCGCGCATCGGTAAGTTCAGCAAGCTGCTCTCGCCCCGCCGATGCCCAACCATTCGATTCAGCAGCTAACCCAAGCTGTGCCATTTCAGCAAAGACACCTTCGTAGCCGCGGACGGATGCATCAAAATCCGACCTAAAATCCGGCATCTGCTCGCGTGCCTGCACAAGAAGGGCATCAACTTCGGCGACAAGCGCACTATGAACACGGTCCGTCAACCCTGGAAACTGCTGTAGCTGTGTTTGAAACACCGGTTCAACCTTTGACCAGATCGCATTCACAACCCGGTCACGGGCATCACTTTGGGATGTTCCCAGCACAACACGGTGTAGTTCCCTGTGTAAATCGACGATGGGGGCGAAGACTCCGCCAGATGTCAGGCAAGGTTGCATACGTTTGAAACTATACCGCGGAGGTAGCACATACACCTATATAGTGTGAAGTGTACGTCTCTTGACGCTACAATCAATGCAAATTCACATCGTTAGGAATCTACATCATGCCACGACCAATGTTGTCAGGGTTGACAGTCACTCGTCGCACTGTACTCGCATCCCTTGCTGCCCTCCCAATGATTCTCGCTGCCGGTTGTAACACCGGGGGCACAGCAACGGGTAGCGGAGCTGGTGCATCGGATGTCAAAATAGGCTTCATCGTGAAGTCTGCGACTGAGCCGTGGTTCCAGTCCGAGTGGCAGTTTGCAGATGAAGCAGCTAAACAGTACGGCTTCACGCTCGTAAAGCTTCCAGCAACAGATGCCGATCAGCTCATGTCCGCTCTAGACAACTTGGCGGCTCAGGGTGCACAAGGCGTGATTGTCTGCGCTCCTGACACAAAACTCGGGCCATCAATCGTCGCAAAGTGTGAGGAAAAAAACCTGAAGCTGATGTCCGTCGATGACCGCTTGGTCGATGCAGGCGGTAAGCCTCTGGACAAAGTCCCACATCTCGGCATCTCCGCATCGGAAATCGGTAAGTCCGTTGGCGAAGCCATCGCCGCTGAAATCAAAACCCGCGGCTGGAATGCAGCCGAAACCGGCGCAGCCGTGCTGACAGTGGATGAAATCGAGACCTGCCGCCTGCGCACAGATGGCGCCGCGGGAGCACTCGAAGCATCCGGGTTCAACAAAGCCAACATCTACCGCACACCGTGGAAAGCACCGAACGACATCAATACGGCTGTCGATGCCGCAAACATCATCCTGACACAACACCCAAACATCAAGCACTGGGTTGCGTTCTCCAGCAACGATGATGGCGTTCTTGGCTTTGTCCGCGCATCCGAGCAGCGAAACATCGCCGCAACCGATGTCATCGGTATCGGAATCAATGGCACATCCGGCAAGGATGATCTCAAGAAGGCCACGCCTACCGGTTTCCATGCATCCATTCTGCTAAGTCCGAAGACACATGGTTTTGGAACGGCCGAAGCGATGTACAAGTGGATCAAAGATGGCACAGCGCCGACAGCTGAAACCTATACAAAGGGAACGCTGATCGACCGCAAAAACTTTGTTGAGGCACTCAAGGCCGAAGGCATGACTCCATAAAACATGCCGATTTCAAGTGGTCTGTCCATTCAGGACATCAGCAAGTCGTTCCCCGGTGTGCAGGCACTTCAAAACATCACTTTTGATGTGCCTGCTGGAACGGTTCATGCGCTCTGCGGCGAAAACGGCGCCGGCAAGTCAACCCTCCTCAAGATTCTTGCCGGTGTGCATGCTGCGACATCGGGTGTCGTTACCATCGATGGCAAACCGCATGCACCCCAAACTCCTGCGGATGCTCTTAAGTCCGGAATTGGCGTCATTTATCAAGAGCTTCATCTTGTTGATGAGCTCTCTGTAGCCGAAAACCTCTTCCTTGGTGCACTTCCATCGAAGTCTGGAATTGTTGACAAGGCCAAACTGGCCGCGGACACAAAGGCAGCCCTCGCGCGGATTAAGCTGGATGTCCGTCCAGAAACGCGCCTCGGTGACCTCTCGCTCGCGCAGCGGCAAATGGTTGAGATTGCTAAGGCGCTTGTTCGGGATGCACGCGTGGTTGCATTCGATGAACCAACAAGCTCACTCTCAGCGCGTGAAGCCGACACTTTGTTTGACCGTATTGCCGAGCTGCGCGCCGCCGGCAAGGTCGTCCTCTATGTGAGCCACCGCATGGATGAGATCAAGCGCATCTGCGATGGCGCTACCGTCTTCCGTGATGGCCAGCATGTCGTAACGTATTCATCTCTTGAAAATGTCAGTATCGACCAGCTCGTGAAAGACATGGTCGGCCGCGACATCACAGACATTTATGGCTACACACCGCGGTCAGCCGGCGATGTTCTCCTTGAGCACGAAGGTATCACGGTGCGCGCGGGCGAGATCGTCGGACTGTTCGGACTTGTTGGTGCCGGTCGAAGCGAGCTTCTCCACCGTATTTACGCCGAGCCGCGCAAATGTATCCAAAATGGCATCGTCCTCTGCCCGGAAGACCGCAAGCATGAAGGCATCATCCCCATGGGCTCCGTCGCGGAGAACATCAACCTGAGTATCCGCCGGGTCTACGCGGGCCTTGGTGGAATCTGGATAAACGATGCCAAGGAAAAGGCGAATGCTGAGAAGCAGGTTGCTGCGATGCGTGTCAAGACACCATCCCTGACGCAGGAGATCCGTAACCTCTCCGGCGGTAATCAGCAAAAGGCGATTCTTGGCCGCTGGCTGAGCGAAGACATTAAGGTGATGTTGCTGGATGAACCCACGCGCGGCATCGATGTCGGAGCAAAGCGTGAAATTTACGACATTTTGTATCGCCTTGCCGCAGATGGTATTGCGATTCTAATGGTTTCCAGCGAGCTCCCTGAAGTGCTTGGCACGTGCGACCGTGTCTACGTGATGCGTAACAATCGGATTTCGGCTGAGTTTTCGCGCTCGGAAGCGACTCCTGAGCGATGTTTGGCGGCGGCGCTCCCGTCGGCAGAGGATTCACAATGAAGCGTTTGCTAGAAAAGGGAGGAATGGGACTGGTCTGCGTGATCATGGTCCTCCTCTGTGCGATTTTTGTCCCCCACTTTGCGAGCACAAACAATATAACGGCGCTCCTGATGAGTATCTCTACCATCGGGATGGTGGCATGTACGATGATGCTCTGTCTTGCGGCGGGCGACTTTGACCTGTCGATTGGTAGCACGCTCGCCCTCGCAGGCGTTGTGTCGGCGATTGTAATCAACGCAACGGGCAATATCTTCCTGGCTGTTGTCATTCCACTCGCACTCGGCGCCTTTATTGGCTCCGTCAATGGCATCGTCATCGCGCAGTTCCAGATCAACCCGCTGATTGCAACGCTTGCGATGCAGCAGGTCGTGCGCGGAGCCGCGCTCCTGATCACCAAAGGCAGCTCAATCGGTATCTCGAATGAGGCATTCGGCGGCCTTGGCAAAGCAAAGCTGTTGATTCCAGTCGGCGTACCGCCCCTTTCACTTCAGTCCCCCGTCTGGGTGATGGCGATTATCTTTGTCGTGTTTGGCATCATCCTGAACCGCACAAC
>JBEEMN010000140.1:0-4838 GCA_041192625.1 Armatimonadota bacterium | reverse complement strand
ACCGTGGGACCGTGAGGTCGGCGGCTGGGATAAGCGTCCTGACTGGAAACCAAAGAGTACATGGGATGGAACGCTAACGCGCGTCTCTGGTGGAAATCTTGCTGGTACCGCAACCAGCGGTAGGCAGTCGTTCGATACCAAGCATCCGAATCTTGTCGTGAACGGTAAGGTTCCCGTTAAACGTCGCTAAACGAACGGATATGGTAGATGTTTCGCGACGGTCATGGCGAAAAAACAGAGTTACCAAGACGGGTTATCAACGTGCGTGTAATGTATGGACATCACGCATGAACGTATGTAGCAGCTAAGGCGACTTGCGACGTTGCTCCGCAGGAACTAACTTTTTCAGTCGTGCGAGCTCATCCCTGATGATGGCTGCATGCTCGAAATCCAAGCTACGTGCGGCTTGCTTCATTTCCTTTTCCATGTCAACCAATGTTGACATCAGCTGGTCAAGGGACATGTTCTCAGGTTGCTTTGTCGAGCTTGCCTTGTAATGTACCTTCGCTTCAGCAACCTTCTTGCTTTCGATAATCTGACGCACAGCCTTGATGACGGTAGATGGTGTGATACCGTTTACCGCGTTGTGCGTTTGCTGCTTTTCACGTCGCCGCTGCGTTTCCGTCATCGCCCGCTCCATCGAGCCGGTAATCCGATCGGCATACATGATGACCTGCCCACCGACATTTCGTGCAGCACGTCCTATCGTCTGAATCAGCGCAGTATCACTCCGTAGAAAACCTTCTTTGTCGGCATCCAGAATCGCAACCAGCGACACCTCAGGAAGGTCCAAACCTTCTCGGAGAAGGTTGATACCAACAATCACATCGTAGACGCCAAGGCGAAGATCACGCAATATCTCAGTACGTTCCAGGGTATGGACCTCTGAGTGGAGATATTGGACTTTGATCGCGAGGTCAACCAGGTAATCGGTCAGATCCTCAGCCATCTTTTTCGTGAGCGTCGTTACAATGACACGTTCACCACGCTCTGTGCGAAGTCGGATTTCCCCGACAAGGTCATCAATTTGACCTTTAGATGGCTTCAGAATGATTTCAGGATCGACAAGACCTGTTGGCCGGATGATCTGTTCAACAATCCTTTCCGAGTTTTGTCGTTCAAAGGGACCAGGCGTTGCGCTGACGAAGACACACTGTCCAATGGTCTCCTCCCATTCCTGGTAACGAAGGGGGCGATTATCTGCGGCGCTTGGAAGGCGGAAGCCATATTCAATCAGCGTGTCCTTACGTCGCTTATCACCGGCGAACATCGCATGGATCTGAGGCAAGGTCTGGTGCGACTCATCGACAACAACTAGAAAATCATCCGGGAAGTAATCAAGAAGCGTGTTTGGTGCAGTCCCCGGTCCACGTCCATCAAACCAACGTGAATAGTTTTCAACGCCCGAGCAGTAACCAAGCTCACGTATCATTTCGAGATCAAAGCGTGTCCTCTGTTCAATACGCTGCGCCTCGATCAGCTTGTCCTGTGACTTGAAGCGTCGTACGGACTCCAGCATTTCGGCTTCGATGCCAGCCAGAGCAACTTCCATTCGCTCCGGGTCTGAGACGAAGTGACTTGCCGGGAAGATCGTAATCTCATCTCGCTCTTCCAACGTCTCACCCGTGAGCTGATCTATCAAGGAAATGGCGCGGACATCATCCCAGTCGAACGAGATCCGGATGACAACTTCCTCATCCTTTGGTTGAATCTCGAGCGTGTCCCCCAATACTCGAAAGGTTCCGCGGGTCAAAGCAAAGTCGTTTCGTGAAAACTGAATGTTCACCAGCCGCCGCAAAACTTCATCACGATCGTACGCCTGTCCACGCTTGAACCACACGATCATGTTCTTGTAGTCCTGAGGTGAACCTAGTCCATAGATACACGACACAGATGCGACAATAATGACATCACGACGCTCGAGAACGGACTGCGTGGCGCTGTGACGTAAGCGGTCTATTTCCTCGTTGACCGACATATCTTTCTCGATGTAGGTATCAGTCTGGGCGATGTATGCCTCTGGCTGAAAATAGTCGTAGTAACTGACAAAATATTCGACAGCATTGTTTGGAAAGAAGTCGCGGAACTCACCACAGAGCTGCGCAGCAAGCGTTTTGTTATGTGCGATCACAAGTGTTGGACGCTGGACGCGTTCAATGACGTTTGCGATGGAAAAGGTCTTTCCCGTTCCCGTTGCACCGAGTAGCGTCTGAAATCGAAAACCGGAATTGAGACCATCGACAAGGCCGTCGATTGCAGTAGGCTGATCTCCCCCGGGAGTGTAGGACGATACGACTTGAAACGGTCGGTCTGGCAAGCTTGTCTCCTAGGAACTTAGTAACTCCTATTCTAGCATTGGCAACCGTGTTGATAGATTTTTCAGCGCACTGGCGAAGTAACTGGAAGACTTTTGCTGGGTGCCGCGACCTTGCGCTTGATCGACACCATCATTGTTCCAACTGCAAGGAGGCTACCTAAGAACAGATATGGCTCAATGGGCACGAGAAAGCGGTGATTACTGAACGTCAAGACGTGTACAGCTGTAACAACTGCCAATGGAATACCAATTAGGACAAGCTCTGGCTTCCGACGGTAGACGATAAGCCCACCGATAAACAAGAGGAGAAAAACGGTGCGTAGGAACACGATAGCTTTGACAACACCCGTCTCCTGCTCCTGCCGATAGCCAGAAAGCGATTTAGGTCCCCATAACTCCCAGAGAGATATTCCCCGCTGCCGAAGGAAACGCGCAGGGTTCTTGAGGGCAAACTGAATGTAGGTCTTTACTGCCGTCTTCTGCTGAGCCTCGGGATAGGCAACAAATTCCGTACCATTGCTATCGCTATTGATCGAGATGAGGAGATTGTTACCAAACGCGTGTGGGGGTCGTGCAAGGGGTGATTTTTCAACCACAAAGAGTAGCCCAGCCCCGAGCAAGAATCCGCTCAAAATGAACAGCGGCAGTTTGATGGTGCGTGCTACTAGTGCAAAAACGATTGGTATCAGCAAGCCGATGAGCATCAGCGAAGGCCGGATCGCTCCCGTCATGTGAAACAACAGACCGATTCCAACGCATAGAGGCAAAAGTGAAATGGGAGACTTGTCCCGATGATTCCATACCCACAGTGCCCCACCCATGGCGGCTAAGAGCACAAACGTTGCGATTGTCTCGGTCATCACCAATTGTGCATAGCGAAGCTGATGTGGATAGACCGCGATCAGTGAACATGCGGCGATTGGTAGCCATCGGTCAAATTTACAGAGTTTCCCGAGGATATATGTCAGCGGAATACATGCCGTCGAGAGGACAATGTTTAGCCCAAGGAGCGCAGTGACCGTTTGCGCGGTTGGTAAGAAGCTTCGGAAGAGTGCAATGATAAGCGGATACCCATTTGGAAATGAGCTGATCGGGGCTTCATTAACGATTCCATCGGCGACCAATAGATACATCTTCGAATCGTAGACCAGCGGGTCTGCGTGCATCAGGAAGACGAATACAATCCGCAAGATCAGACCCACCGCCGTTATGGCAGAAATGACGACTAAATCCCGTTTGTCCAAAGTCATGTTTTCATCTTTGGTAACAACGTGGCAAAGTCTCAGTGAATTTTGTTTATGATGATAGAAGTGAGCGGAGTGATTCCATTCCCTTTTCAGCGGTGCGCTTTCTTGCATCAGAAACGTACAGGGCGCACCGGACGCCATAGGCCCACTGTGTCAAACGGGCGGCAGAAATATTCCAGCCGGCCGCAGTCAAGTTTCGACAGAGCGCGTGGACCGCACTTGAATCATTTGCAAGACGAACATCAACGAGCAGCATTTCTGCATCCAGTGGTACAAGTGTCAGCGACTGTGTACGCCCAAGAACTGCAGCGGGTCTACGTTTGCGTGCAATCATGTCGCCTACGGTTTCTTTACCGCTGACCGCTTTCTCAAAGGCTACAACAAGCTCATTTCTAAGGGATCGGTCGATTCCCCGTTCCCTATAATCAACCCGAAGGGTATCGATAACGATTGCGCTTCCATCAGGAGTACTTCGTGTAAAGACCTGCGCAGAGTGGAGCTTGATGTCGAAGGCATAAAGGACACCAGTAATCTTGGCAAGCAAACCTGGACGCGGGTCGTCAAAGGCAACAATGGTAACGATTGACTCACGTTCAGTCGCATTTCCACGGACATCAACGACGACGGGGAAATCTGTCTCACCGATGAGCAATGTGTGCGCCATTTCAACGTGAAGGCGGATTTCATCCAGTGGTGTGTTCAGCAGATACGACGCTGGCATCGAGTCTATATGTCGTTGTACACGCTCAGCATCGACGGCAGTACCATCATCCAGGGTTACCAGACGTCGCCGAATCCGATCACGTACCTGATCCATTTTTCGGGCATCCGGTTCAAACAGATCATCCACACTGTTGTGACTAAATTCGTTTTCGCAACGCTGCACAAGCTCATCAAGCAACCGACCGGCCGATCGAGACCAAACACCTGGTCCAACAGCATTCACATCAGCCCAAGTCAAGACGTATAGCATCCGTAACATGTCTGAATCGCCCAATGCTTCGTGAACGGCTTTGATCGTCTCAGGGCGTGACAGATCGCGAAGGCGCGCGGTATCTGCAAGCAGCAAGTGGTAGCGAACAAGGCGCTGAACCCGTGTTGTTACATCCGTGGGACAGCCGAGCCGTGCACAGATGTTCGGGACACGATCTGCACCGGTGATTTCATGTGGTGCCGGTTGCCCGGAGCTATCGAGACGCCACTGTTTTCCAAGGTCATGCATCAATGCGGCAAGGTACAGGGTGGCTGTCGATGCGATTGTCGCAAACGTATAG
>JBEEMN010000139.1:0-5141 GCA_041192625.1 Armatimonadota bacterium | reverse complement strand
CAATGCAAAGGCAACCTACAAACACCTCGTGGTTGGTGATGCCGTCGTTGGCCCCGATGACACTTTTTTGAGCTTTCTTCCTCTGGCACACTCGTTTGAGCGCATGATTCACCTGCTGGCACTGGCCGCTGGTTCAAAAGTCGTTTACTCACACGGTGTCCGGACACTCATGGACGAGATGGCAACGCAGAAGCCAACCATCATGGGATGTGTCCCGCGCGTCTATGAGTCCATCCAAGAAAAGCTGATGGAAACCGCCGCAAAGGGTCCTGAGAAGAACCGTAAGCTCTTCGATGAGACGATTGCCGTTGGTAAGAAGATGCTTGAGTACCGCCAGGCAGGAAAAGTCCCCGGTATCGTGACCGCAACTAAGCATCTGGTGCTGGACAAGCTCGTCGCCGAGAAAGTGCGCCAGAAGTTCGGTGGGCAGTGGCGTTTCTGGATATCTGGCGGCGCAGCCTTGAACCCAGATACCGCCCGCTTCTTCATCGCACTTGGCTTCAACCTCCTCGAAGGCTACGGTTTGACCGAAACCAGCCCTGTTATCTCGATTAATCCCGTTGGAAAGCAAAAGATTGGTACCGTCGGTACCGTTATTGAAGGTGGAGAAATCCTGATTGCCGCCGATGGTGAGATTTGTTACCGTGGCGAAAATGTGATGAAGGGTTACTTCAACAATCCGATAGCAACAGGGGACATGATTGACTCTAATGGCTGGCTTCATACCGGCGACATCGGAACGTACGAAGGTGGCTACCTCAAAATCACCGACCGTAAAAAGGACATCATTGTTCTGGCAAATGGCAAGAATGTCTCGCCATCACCGATCGAGGCCGCGATCAAGGAAAGCCCTTACATTCAGGAAATCGTATTGCTGGGCGACAAACAAAATGTCTGTTCAGCGCTCGTGATCCCAAACATTGATCGCTGTATCACGTGGGCTGGTGAGCAGGGCGTTACCCTCGCAGATGGCGATGCCGTTATCGCAAGCCCGGAAGTCAAGAAGCTGATCAAGAGTGAAATCGATAAGTATTCGAACTGGCTTGCAGACTTCGAAAAAATCCGTCGCTTCACCCTGCTGAACACGACCTTCTCGATTGATGGTGGCGAACTGACACCGACGATGAAAGTCAAACGCCGCGTCGTCAATCAGAAGTTCGCAGCTGAGATATCTGCACTCTTTGGGGATGGCAGCTAATCGCATTTCCCTTGGAGGTCGGTACCACCCTACTGGCCTCCAAGGGAGAATTATCGGAATCGGTCCGTATCACACCTGCTGTGACAGCACTTTAGCGACTAGCCGAACATCGGGAATGAATGAGAAGCCACAATGAAACCTTCCCAAGCATCATCTAAAAGCTTCTCAGACACGCCTGCCTGGTACCTCTGCACAAGTGCGTTTTGGTTTGCAACCAGCTTTAAGTGGTTCATCCTCTTCATTTTGCTACCGCTACAAGTTGGCCTCCTAGCAAAGTCGGGTGAGGCGAACCAGGCATGGGGGCAGGTTGTGGCCCTAGGGGCGGCTTGGGCGATGATAGGCCCTGCCCTCTTTGGTTGGTTATCCGACCGGTCCACATCCCGCTTTGGAAGACGCCGGCCATTCATTGCTATCGGTGCCGCGATGACGGTAATCGCCCTCGCTTTTCTCGGGGCGGCAAACTCACTGCCACTGATGATGATCGGCTACCTTTTTCTGCAGGTCTCTGACGATGTCGCAACAGGCCCCTATGCATCCGTGCTGCCAGATCTCGTCCCAGTTGCACACCGTGGTAAGGCAAGCGGCATCATCGGGCTTCTACAGCTCTCCGCCCAAATCGTAGCCGCCGTGGTGGGCTTCCTCCTTTCCGGCAACCTCCTCGCTGTCTATGGAGCCATCGCAGGCGTCAATCTGGTTTGTGGCTTGCTCGTCGTGATGTTTCTAAAGGAGCCACCTGCACAGCAGCGCGTTACAACCGAACCTACTGCCTTTTTCAAGCTGAGTGACTGGATAGCCCCATGGAAAAGCGCTGACTTCCGCTACGTCTGGTTTAGCCGTGCGCTGGTCGCCCTCGGCTTTTACATCATCACCAACTACGCCGTCAACTACATGAAGGATGTCATCAAGGTCTTCAGTATCCCGGGCTTGGTCACCCTCAGCGATCCGATGCAGGCTGCGATTGCGGTGGTGCTCCTGATGTCCATCAGTGGTGCTGCTGTTTCCGTTGCCGCTGGACGCTGGGTGGACACGATAGGTCGTAGAAAAGTGACCATTTGGTCCGGCTGGGCGATGTTCATCACGCTTATCCCGTTTGCCTTGGTTCCGCGCTTTGATGTCATTCTCATCGTTGGACTATTGTTTGGCGCTGCCTATGGGGTCTACATGGCGTCATCGGTTGCTCTGGTCGCCGATGTCCTCCCGGATGCAGAGTCATCGGGGAAAGACATGGGAATCTGGCAGGCCAGCGTGAGCAGCCCGCAAATTGTGTCTGGTTTGTGTGGTGTTTTGGTGGATGCCGTGAACCGTCAGCGTGCGGGTTTGGGCTACATGGTTGTGTTTCTGATCTCTGCCGGCGCATTTCTGGTCGGATGCCAGCTTGTCCGCCGGGTACGAGGTAGCCGGTAGGCGATCTAGACTTTGGTGGATGTCCAGCTGCCACGACGATAAGCGGCGACCAAGAGGGCCATCGATAAAACCGGCGTGCTTGCAATACCAAGCCAGACGCCCATCACGCCAAGTCCGGTAAACGTCGACAAGCCGTACGCAAGGAGCACACGGAAGCCTGTTGTGACAAAGGTAACCGTCCGGGGAGTCCGGGTATCTCCAGCGCTTGCGAGGACCCCTGCGAGGACCAGATTGACAGCAGCAGCGGGCTGAATAAAGGCCATCAGCTGAAGGTAGCGTGTCGCAAGGTCAACGGCTTCCGGCGCACTGGCAGGCAACATCAGATGTGCAATGCCGCTCGCCATGAGGCCAAACAAAACACCGGCAACCGTCATCGTCAGTACGGCCTGTCCAACGGATATGAGGGCGGCATCCTTGGCACGCTGGACATTTCCTGCTCCGAGATTTTGACTAACAAAGGTTCCGGCAGTCGATGCGAATGCGTTCCCGGGTAGAAACGCGAGAGACTCGACGAGGACCCCGATGCCATGCGCGGCGCCGGCAGCGGACCCGCTCTGTGTCCGTAAGAGCAATGCCTGAATGGCCAAGCCACTCAGGGCAACAACTGCTTGCCGTGCGGATGCCGGTAAGCCGATATGGAGGATGCGCTGGAGCATGCCCGTGTCCGGTAGCCACATCCCGTGCAGAGCACCTCTAAGAGGTGTCCTCGGGAGGAAGAGGAGGAAGAGAATGGTCGCAATCGTCTGGCTGATACATAGAGCGACACCTCCGCCACTCACTCCCATTTCAGGGAAGCCCCATTTACCAAAAATCAAAATATAGTCGAAGAAGATATTCAGGACGACGGCGACGGAAATGACTTGCAGTGCGCGGCGGGATTCTCCGAGGACACCAAAGACGGTGTTGCCGATAATCAGAGTGAACAACGATGGAACCGCAAGCATCGACCAGCGGAGATAAGCAACGCCTTCATCAAAGCTTGAAGCTTCGCCGCGATAGCCGATCACTTCGAGAATTGTCGGAGCGAGGAGCGCGACAAGTCCCCCGATGATGCTGCCGACGACACCGGAAACCAGCACGGTTTGGCGAAGGGCTTGCGCGGCTTCCGCTTTGTCACCAGCACCGATTGCACGTCCGATGATGGCGGCGGCTCCTACGGAAAACGCAACCAGAATGGTCATCAGGGCAAGGCGAATCTCATGGACGACCGTCACGATGGCAAGGGCATCGACACCAAGGCGACCCATGAACAGCTTGTCAGCAATACTGTTTGCTGACATCAGGAGGCCGCTTGCAATCGATGGCAGTGCAAGCTTCCACATCGCGGAGCGGATGTGTCCGTACAGGATGCCGTGGGAATCTGACAAATTATTCATAAACTACTAACGAAATTCGCTGTGGAAACCGGAATCCCTGCCACGCATCCGGAACGACATCGTCCGTCTAGCGACGCGCCAGTACACCTACCACCACAACAATGAACACAACGACTGCCAGGATCCAAATCAGTGGGTTGTCATAGATACCAAGGAACTGCCAAACAAACATCGCGAGGGCACCCAAGGCCCCGACCATTAAGCCAACTTTTGCAGCACTGGATGGACTTCCACGGCGGTTCATGCTTCTAACGACGGTATAGACGACCCATGGAACGAGCGTAAAACAAAGCAGAATCGATACGCCAACAACAATCCATTTGTCGACGACGCTATGTACTTTGAACTCATAGAACGTATCGGGAGCTTGCGGATAACGGGTCGACCCAGTCTCGGTCGTGACAACAAAGAAACCCTTGTGGTCCCCTTTTTCGAACCCATTTACTTCCCATGTCACGCTTGCGCCATCCGCGGTTGAGCCATCAATAGCCTTCATCGGAACATCGATGTTGCCGCTTCTCGACTCATCATGAAACACGGCCTTCGTGACATCATCGCCTTTAGGATCCACATATTGCAGACGCAGCGTGTAGCGCTTCCCAGTCTGGTAGAGATTTGGTAATGCCTGATTACCGGGAGTTGTGAGCGCGGCACCTTGCGCAAACACTCCTGAGGTAATGACACTGATCACAGCAAACAGGACAATTATTCGGCGAATCACGTTCTTCATAGACCGGATGCGCAATGTGTCCCCAACCCGCACCGGCACAGAGGATGTACCGCTTACATCAACACCATTGACGGACAAAACCCATAAAGCGGATGCTCCTGCCGCAGCGACAGGCTTTGCAACCAACACTCCTCGTTCGAGCGTCAGCATCGCGATGGCACCAGCATTTCCTGGAAACGGCAGGGCCTGCGTACATCCAGCAGCAATTCCGCCAATACCAACAGCATCCCCGCCGCGAAACACAAGATCCCGCCCACTTCGAGAGCCCATTTCAATGCTCACGGCAAGTGGCTTACGATTTTTCAGCGCGTACAAACCACCGGCCACGGCGACTATCACAGCTCCACCTAAGAGGTATGGCCAGATTGGGTCATCCGATGCCGGAGGAGGAACACTCGCCGGTGCAACCGGTTTCACATCTGGCTTTGGCGTT
>JBEEMN010000138.1:0-4903 GCA_041192625.1 Armatimonadota bacterium | reverse complement strand
GATGCGCTGTGCTTCAGCATCCCTTCGAGGTGCGGCATCCGGGAAACGCGCATCACGGCCGGCTTTCCACCATCCAGGCTGATGATGACAACGCGCTTGACAGCCGATGGAGGGGCGGGAAGATTACCTTGGGGTCGCATTTGTGAGTTTTTCCAGACTTTATTGAAGCTGCCGTATTTTATCGGTCTGATGTTTGGGATTGTTAACTGGCGAATGGCCTATTCGACAAACTGAATGCAACCCAAAGGTCTAACGGGCTTAATCTGTTAGTAGAAGGCTAATCGCTTCCGCAAGCGTGTAGTCCTTGTCTGTCAGCATTCCGGCATCGTGTGTCGTGATATGCAGAGACACCGTGCAGTAGTTGATGGTGATGTCCGGGTGGTGATTTTGTTGCTCTGCGAGCTCGGCTACGGCATTTACGAACGCCATTGCATGCATGAATGACTCGAATGTAAAGCACTTTTGGAGTGATTGTTCGCATCGCTCCCATCCTGTTGGTATCGGATGATTCATCATATTGACCTCAATCTTTTTATGTTAATCTGTCGTTATGCAACTTACGATTCTAGGAACAGCAGCGGCGGAGGGGTGGCCCGCACCCTTTTGCCGTTGTATCGCATGTCAGGAAGCGCGTTCCCGTAAAGGTCCGGATATTCGAACACGAGCTGGCGCTATCATTGATAACGTCATCAAGATCGACTTTTCCGCCGATACGGTAAGCCAGTTACAACGTACGGGGAGAGACCTCTGTAATATACATTCGCTCGTTTTTACGCACCAGCACTCGGACCACATCGTCCCAACAGAGCTCGAGTGGTCGCGTGAACCATTTACGATGACACCTCCAAAAGTCCCAATCAAGGTGTATGGAAACTGTGTCGTCACGGAGATGATTCGTGCTGAGTTTCCGGAGCCACTGGAAGTCAATCTAGATCTTCAGCCGGATCTGCAGCCATTTGTCGAGGTCGAGCTTGTGGATGGCACACGGATTTTGCCATTGCCTGCCGACCACTGCGAGCATGCGCTTTTGTTGCGTATCCGCCGTCCGAATGGCAAGACAATCTTTTGGGGCCATGATTCAGGGCGGCTGCCGGCGGAAACGGTTTCTGCGCTTGGTAATGCGGGCCCGGTCGATATTGCCGTGTTTGACTGTACATTTGGGGGACAGCCATCCAACAACCGTGGGCATCTTGGCGTCGATGGTGTGATCGAGATGGTGAGTGCTCTGCGCACGCTCGATGTCATTGTGGATGCAACGACGGTTGTCGCGACGCATTTTAGCCACAACGGTGGGCTTCTCCACGATGAGCTTATTCGGACGTTTGCGCCGCATGGGGTAAACGTCGCGCATGATGGAGTGACGTATACGGTTTAGGCCATTTCGCGACGGTTTTGCTGGAAGTAACGCCCGCTGGTTGAGAACCAGCGGGCTTTTTCGTATCGCTTAGGACTGAGAGGCAGGTTGCGTAAGTCACATCAACATCTCAGGAAATACATAAACCTCGCTCAAAAAAGTAATCCAATCATTTTCGCAAAAAGTGTAGTAATGGCCACATTTTTGTTCTTTTGGCATCGCTATCGGCGTCAGACAAGCGGGTAGTTCTATCTCTTCATATGGTGAGGTGCTCTGCGTCACGCGCATGCTGAATCCGCCTGCGGCCGTAAAGAAAAATCCCCCATCTATTTTCACTTTAAGTGTAGTAATGGCCACAATTTTTTCGATTAGTAATGTGGGAGGTTCATCATGACCACAATCACATCATCCACTGTTTCCACTAAGGCCAAGCGCCTGCAGCCCTTACCGGCTGCAGGTGCGATGCGGCCCGACGCATCCGATGCCATTGTGCAACCGCCTTGCACAGCGGCTGTCCGGGACGTGGTTCAGAGTGTTGGCGATTGGATGTCTGATCATGCCCTCCTGGCTGCTCTGGTTGGCGATGCTCATAGCGCTGACCAGGCAGTCGCCGGGTTACTGGAGCGGTATCCAAGGCTTTCGCTGCTTTGCACTGCGCCGCTGCGCGAGCTTGACACCATCCCCCATTTGGGCCCATTGGGCGCATTGCGTGTCGCTGCCGCTGCGGAGCTTGCAAAACGCCTTGCCCGTCCAGATGACCGGCCGATCGATTCTGTGCGCGGACCTGAACAAGCGGCCGCATTCATCCGCGCACGGACGATTGGAGAAACCCGGGAGCACTTCTTTACACTGCACCTAGATAACCGTAACCATGTCCGGGGCGTTGATCTTGTGTCGATTGGAGATCACGCATCCACGCTGGTCCACCCCCGTGAGGTCTTTCGCAATGCGATTCGCTCCGGGGCAGTGGCAATCGTCGTTGGTCACAATCATCCAAGCGGAGACGCGGAGCCATCCGCGGAGGACATCGCCGTAACCCGTCGCCTCCACGAAGCGGGGAAAATCATGGGCGTCCCCGTGCTCGATCATGTCATCGTGGGTGGGGCTAACCACACATCGATGCGGCAGAAGGGCTACCTATGACCGCAAGCCTGGCCACATTAGGCCTGTGTGTTCGCGGCTGTGATCGCATTCCGATGTCTCAGCTGGACAACTGCCAGCGTGATATCGCCGCGGGTACGCTCAACAACCGCGCGGAGAGCATCACAGGTACGGCGAAGGCCATCTGTTACGGCATCCGGAAAGTCCACCGTCGCAAGCGCAGAAAGTATCTCGTCCATTTGGCCGAGGATGCGTTCCGCATCCTCAACGCGGTCTGCGCGCAGCAGGTCGAGGGCGTGGCGGCGACCTTCGGATGCTGCTTCAGCAAGGCCATTAAGCCAGGCGGCTGGAGCGATGCCAAGCGTATCCCAGCTTGGCAGGTCGGTTCCGCGGAGGAGTGCAAGCAGGCAGCTCGCCTCAGCGAGTTCCTTGTGCGCATCCTGCACATACCCGGCATAGAGTAGCTCTGGGTGCGGCTGCATCAGCTCGGACATCCGCGCGACTTCGAGAGAGGCAGCGGCAAGAGATGTGTCAGCAGCATCGAGTTCGCCTCTGTGCATCGCTCGGATAGCGTTTGCACAGGTACGGGTTAGGCTGCGCCCGTGAGCCAAAGCGCTTTCGCGAATCTGGTATGTGGTCTCAAGGCGAAGGCGGGCATCGTGAATCAGCTGGTGGAGATTTTCCATGTGCTAATCCTACCGTGAGTGCCATTGGTACAATCACGCTGTGCCGCTCTTCCGCTACGAAGCCACCGATGCCAAAGGCCATCCAGTCCGTGGGGTGGTGAATGCAACAACGTTAACCGATGCCCATGCACAAGTGGATGGCAAAGGGATTCGTGGGGCGCAGATTTATGCAGCGCCAACGCATAATGAGCAGCGTGTGGCTGCTGCGTCGTCGGCACCAGTGTCCGGGGCATTCCTTCGACCCGCGCCCGCGGCGGAGCTCGCACTCTTCTTCCGTCAGCTTGGCGCGTACATCCACTCAGGACTCTCGGCGGCGGAAGCATTTGGAGAAATTGGTGGTCGGACCCGGCATGCTGGTTTACGAACAGCATCCCTGCAAATTGCGCATCGCGTACGTAGCGGTGAATCGATCGGTAGTGCCACGCGTGCGGTTCGGATTCCTGTAACCGCATCACAGCTGGGCCTCCTTGAAATCGGTGAGACCACTGGGACACTGGAGCTCGCGTGCTCGGAAGCCGCACTGAGTGCCGAGACCGATATGGCATTGTCGAAGGGGATGGCCTGGACGAAGTGGCTTTTCTGGCAAAACATCTGGGCATTTGCCTTCATCGCGCCAATGGTTCGTGGCATTGATGCCAACCAGTTAAGTCGCACCCTCAAGGTCTGGGGATTGGATGTGATCCGCTTTGGGATCCCATTCTGCCTCGCGGTCCACGGCATCCATTTTCTCTTTCTTACCTATCGCTCTACGCTTGCCGGTGCGACATTTGCAGGAAAGGTGGCGCTACTGTTCCCAGTCTCACGTAGAACAGCCTATGCCCGAGCCGAAGCTGCATTTGTCCGCTCGCTTGGACAAGGGGTAAAGGCCGGCTTGCCGCTGGGACGCGGTATTGAACTTGCAGCATCATCGGTCGAAAATGCAGTCCTCCAAGAGCAGGCCCGCAACACCGCACTCCGGATCAACCGTGGCGAAACCCTTGCGGACACCATCGCTGGCTTGGAATTTTTATCGCACAATGCCACTGCCAGAATCGCAACAGGCGAGCGGACAGGTACGCTCGAAGCAACATTGAAACAGCTTGCGGATACGGCGCAGGCAGCATCGATGGCCGCTGTCGATGGTGACCGGGCATTCCGAACCTGGGGCTCAATTGCCGTGACGGTGGTCGCAACCGTGGCTGTAACCATCGTGGTTGGGGTAGCGTTGAAAGATGCTATCCTGAAGTTCGCTGATGGATTTGCCGAAGGACTGTAATAGCCGATGCCTACCTACACGTATTTAGCGGACACCAAGGAAGGGGAGCGGATGAGCGGCAGCATTGATGCCAATTCACCCGCGCTCGCCGCTGCCTTGCTGCGTCAGCAAGGGATGGTCCCGACCAAAATCCAGACCGCGGCACAGCAGTCATCACACGCATCCCTCGAATCCGTACGGCCAGCGCAGGTTGTACGCCCCGAGCTGCAACGCAGTCAACAACGTGTCGCCCCCGATGTACGCGAAAACACGCCCGGGCAACGACCATTTACGGTAACGGTTACGCCCATCCTCGATGAGGTTCCGCTTCCCGAGCTCGCGGCGATGTACCGACAACTCACATCGTTAATCCATGCCGGTGTCCCGATGCTGCAGTCTATCGAGGCCCTGCGCGGACAGACGCGTAACGGCAAGCTCAAGAGCATTCTTGCCGATGCGGCCACGATGATTTCAAATGGCCAACCCTTATCGGCAGCCATGGAGAAATACCCGAATACATTTACCCTG
>JBEEMN010000137.1:0-4990 GCA_041192625.1 Armatimonadota bacterium | reverse complement strand
AAGTGGGGTCAAGAGCACCTTTGGAGCTATCCCAACGAATGTAACCGGTACGCACATTTGTGAGCTCATGCCCGAGACGGCAAAACAGCTACACCGAAGCACCATCATCCGGACTGTCGCACACGCCGAAGGCGCACATGAGCGTGCATGTCACTTGTTGCTGACGGGGTGGACGCCAAATCCTGCGATGGTATATCCAAGCATCGGATCTGTGATTGGCAAGGAACTGGGACCTGTTGGCCCGATGCCTCCTTACATCACGGTTGTCAATGGCTCATTTGCCTTCAACTATGGCAACTGCGGCTACCTCCCGAATGCATTCAATCCATTCAGCGTGGGTGGCGACCCAAACGATGCCAACTTCCAAGTACGCGATATCTCGCTGCCGGGTGGTGTGGATATCGCAAGGATTGACCGCCGCCGGGGGCTGCTTGAGAACATCGATGGCGCCTTCCGCCGCTTCGATGGCACTGCTGAAAAGGCATCCAGGAGCACGTTTTACCAACGCGCCTATGACATGATTTCAAGCCCAAAGGCCAAGGCAGCATTTCAGCTCAAGGATGAAAAACCAGAAATCCGTGACAAGTATGGTCGCTCACAAGTTGGTCAGGGATGTCTCCTCGCGCGGCGTTTGGTTGAGGCCGGCGTCAGGTTTGTAACCGTCAATCACTCTGGTTGGGATACGCACTCGGACAATGACAAGGCGTGTAAAGGCTGGCTAGTAACGCCGCTGGATAAAGCCCTCGCTGCGCTGATTTCTGATCTTGCCGACCGTGGACTGCTTGAATCGACGCTGGTCGTCTGCATGGGCGAGTTTGGCCGTACCCCCGATGTCAATGCGCTGGGTGGACGTGACCACTGGCCACAAACGGGCTGTGCGCTGTTTGCCGGTGCCGGTGTACCCGGTGGGCAGGTGATCGGTAAGACCGATGAAAAGGGCGCCGAACCGAAAGAACGGCCGGTAAAGCCGGGCGATATCGCGGCGACGCTGTTTGCAAAGCTCGGCATCGATGGCGGTAAAGTTTACGAAACGCCTCAGGGACGTCCAACGCGGATTGTGGATGATGGCGTTCCGGTTCCGGAGCTTGGCTAGTCGGTGCGCATTTTGCGGTTGCTAAAGCTGCTTTCGATATGGATGCTGGTCACCCAGGTCGGCGTTGTTTTTGCTGCGCCCAAGATCACAAGCATTTATCCCGCCGGCGCGATGCGCGGGAAGTCCGTCGAAGTAACCATTCAAGGGACGGGCCTCAAAGACCTCCGACACACTCTTGTGCAAGGGAATGGTGTCCAGCTTTCGCTGCTGCCCGGCACAGATGACACATCTAGGAAGGCGATGCTTACCGTCGCCAGTGATGCCGCTCCCGGAAGACGTGAAGTGCGCTTCGCGGATGAGCGGGATGCTTCCAATGTGCGTGTCATCAGTGTTGGACAGGTCCCGGAAGTAAACGAAGTCGAGCCAAACAATACGCCGGATAAGGTGACCCTTCAGCCATTGCCGATTTGCTTTAATGGCCGGCTGAGTGAGGGTTCGGACCGGGATGGCTTTAAAGTCCGCCTCCGCAAGGGGCAGGTGGTCTTGATTGAAGTCGAGGGTCTGCGCGTCCTCGCAAACATTTACGAGAGCTGGCTGAAAGGCTTTCTTGAAGTCACGGATGCGAGTGGCAGGCCGCTTGCCACAAATCAGGGGACGGTGGATGACTACTACCGCTGGGACCCAGTGCTACGCTTTGATCCTCCAGCGGATGGCGAGTATACGATTTGGTTTCGGGACCTGAACTGGCGCTCGGATGCCAAAGGCGTATACCGCGTGACCGTTGGCGAGCTGCCACACGCATTTGCGACATTTCCCATTGGAGCGCAGCGCGGAACGAAAGTCAACGTCGAGCCGATTGCAGCAACACTTGCCAGCATGACGCCTGTCTTCGGACCTGTGAATCCCGATGTGACCCTTGGGATCTCAGACGTGATGTTCACCGCTGGTGGCTTTGAGAGCAATCATCGGCCATTTCTGTGGACAAAAGAGCCATCCTTGGATGTCACAGCTGGCGGCCTAACCCGTGAAACGGCTATCCCTGTGCAACTTCCTATCGCGCTGGATGGCTGGTTTGAGCCCGGGAAGCCACGCTGGGTTAGCTTTGATGTTAGGGATAAAGGCTGGCAGCACATTAACGGCTTTGCGTGGCGCCTTGGTGTTCCAACCGATCTAGAGCTCAAGGTCTACGATGCGGCGGGCAATTTAGTGCAGGAAGCGGATGATGGCCGTGGCAGTAGTGGTGGCCAGGCGGGTGGTCGTGATCCGTTTATCGCCCGCGAATTTACGCCTGGTAAGTGGTTTGTGCGTATCCGGGATGTGGATGACCACGGTGGCAAGGGATATCCGTTTCGGGTCTTGATGGGGGCGGGCCACGCAATCCTTCGTGGGACGTTTGCACCGGATGCGGCAGGCATACCGCTTTCCGGCGGTGACATCGCAGTAACAGTCAAGTGTGAACGCATCGACCTTGCGCGAGGCGATATTCAAGTTGAGCTGATCGAGGCTCCTGCGGGAGTCACGGTTGTCAATGGAACCATCGCCACGGGAAAGACCGAGGCAGCCATCACGATTAAAGTTGGCGCGGGTACGCTCCCAGTCGGCCTCCACAGGATACGCATCCGGGCACGCTGCGAAAATGCCAGCATCACCCTCGTTGGCAACGAGACGTACAACAATCAGGGCACGGCGTATCAACGCGAAACGGATGGCCTGATTATTGTCGTTCGCCCAGGCTGACAAGGCTCTTCCAGCCACGCCATATCTCCAGTAAACGCCGCGTACTCAGCTGCGTAAAGCGCACATCACAGCCTGCGAATCCTTCACCTCTGTTTGTGTAATGGTTGACCTGACTGCTTTCAATACGTCTTTATGATAAAGTTGATTAAACCGCTAGGTAAACTATTGATAGGGGAGGGGTATGCAATGCAAGCACGTAGATTTGGATTTTGGAGTCTTGCAGCTTGTTGTATCGCTCTCTTCGCTGCCGGTTGTAGCAAGCCTGCGCCGACAAAAGCTGACAAGGTCCGCATCGCGTATTTTCCTAACATCACCCACGCCGCAGCGCTGCACGCCTCAGCCACAGGCGGATTTCAAAGAGCTGTTGGGGAATCCGTAAAGGTCGAGGAGCGTGTCTTCACTACGGGGCCTGCGGAAATCGAAGCGCTGTTCGCTGGGGAAGTTGACTTTGGCTACATCGGACCTGGGCCGGCTATTAATGGCTACCTCAAGTCCAATGGACAGGCGCTCGAAATCATCGATGTTGCCGCAAGCGGCGGGGCATCCCTAATTGCTGCAAACGGTAAGAGTATTAAGACGCTTGCTGAGCTTGCAGGGAAACGCGTTGCTGTTCCGCAGACCGGTGGGACGCAGGATATCTCACTTCGTCATGCGCTTAAGGCGATTGGCCTCGCCGGCAAGGATAAGGGCGGAAGTGTGGACATCGTCCAATACGCCCCCGCCGATGTTCTTGACCTCTTCCGACGTGGTGAGCTCGACGCAGCATGGCTACCAGAGCCTTGGGTGTCGCGCATTATCAAGGATGCAGATGCGACACTCGTCACGGATGAGCGTACTCTCTGGCCAAATGGGAAATTTGCGACGGCCGTTGTGATTGTGCGGAAGGACTTCGCGAAGGCGAACCCCGATATTGTCGCGAACCTGCTCAAAGCGCATCGGGCATCCGTGGATGCCATTAATGCAGACAAAACGTCCGCTGGTACTGTGATCTCGCAGCAGATCGCAAAGCTTAGTCAAGGGAAAACACTTTCCCCAGCTGTGCTCGACGGAAGCTTTAGCCGAACAGACATCACCTACGAAGCACTGGATGAGTCAATACTAACATTTGCCGACTGGGCAAAGGACCTTGGCTATCTGAAGAAGGGCCGGGATGGCATCGGAGGGCTGATTCAACATGGCAAGCAGTAATCCTGACAAGGCTACCGATACACGTGTTCCAATCCAGCAAATCATCGATGCTGTCCAGTCCATCCGCCACGGGGATGTGCATATCGTTATCCAAGATGGCAATGTCATCCAAATCAACAAAACGGAGAAAGTCCGTCTGAGATAACTCTCAATCACAAATTCGTTCTGCTCCATCTGGGGGCAAAGCGGCTGACTTGTCAACAAGAGGCCGGTTGCGTGTGTAATCCCTGCACACTCAGCCGGTCTTTTTTGTCGTTCATACACATCAAAGGAATATAACGCGCTTTCACGCTCATTGAGCTCCTCGTCGTTATCGCCATCATCGCGATTCTCGCAGCCATACTTTTCCCAGTCTTCGCACAGGCACGTGAGAAGGCGCGGCAGACATCCTGCCTTAGCAATGTCAAGCAGCTTGGTCTTGGCTGGATGCTCTATATCCAAGACTATGATGAAACATTTGCGCCACACGTTACGGAGCGGACGGCGCCTGCTGGAACGCCAGACACCCTGGTTGATCGAGCTGCATTTTCCTACAAAACCAAGCTGGATCCGTATGTCAAGAATACACAAATTCATAAGTGCCCATCGGCGCCGGCGTGGCCAGGTCCTGCCGCAGGGCGGTGGTTCACGACGGACTATGGTAACAACCACAACGAAACCAACCTGCCGAATGCATCCAAGCGGCAGTGGTATATCGACAATCCTGACTTTGGCGTGAATGACAGCCATACGCTTGCATCGCTGGCAAGCCCGGCGCGCTTCATCCTGATCGCCGAAGCTGCACGTGCAAGTGGCATCCCAAGCCGTGGTGGCCTCTACCCACAGCCATGGTCATTTGATGATGCAACACTACCGGATGCCAGCCAGCAGGCACGTTTCAAGGCGCGTCACAGTGTTGGGGGAATCATCGCGTACGCGGATGGCCACGCAAAGTGGGTCCGTCCAGAGCAGACCTGGAAGTCCTACGCAAACAACGATTGGCGTCGAAATCCAATCGACTGATGACCATCAAAACAGGCATCCCCAAGACCT
>JBEEMN010000136.1:0-5084 GCA_041192625.1 Armatimonadota bacterium | reverse complement strand
GCTGTTGGGATGTCATATTGACTGGCGAATGCCTGTGCCTTGGCGATGTCACGGGAGCCTACGGCTTGGACAGCGTGTGTTTCTGGCTGAGCCTGCACGCTCTTGGTGAGCTTATGGGCGATGGAACCAGGGCCGAGGATCCCCCAGCGGATGGGGCCGGAGTGTGAGAGGTGCATTGTCGACATGCCAGCGTTTTACGTCAATTCCGGATGCCTTGCATTTTCACGAAGGCTGATTCGTAGAATCATTCCTATGGATGCCCGTTGCCTTTGAGAACAATTCCCACATGGTAGACTTTTCGCATGCCTGTCGCTGCTTTGACAACGCTTGGCTGCAAGGTAAACCAATACGAGACCGAGAAAATCGCTGAGGACTTCCTGCGGGCCGGCTTCACCCTCGTAGACTTTGACAGCCCCGCGGACATCTACGTAATCAACTCCTGCTCCGTCACAAACGCCGCAGATAAAAAAAGCCGCTACCTCGCGCGGCGGGCGCAACGCAGCAATCCTGCGGCGGTCGTCGCCATGACGGGGTGTCACTCACAACAGGTCATCGATGATGGTGGCTGGGTAGACGGCGCAACGCTGCTCATCCCCAATGACCGCAAAATGGATGCATACGCGCTGGTCGCCGCGCAGCTGCCCGACCTTGATATGCTGTCCTCCAGCCCGGCAACGCTCCCACCGCGCGGTAAGCGCACACGGGCAACACTAAAAATTCAGGATGGCTGTGAGCACTTTTGTGGTTTCTGCCAGATTCCCTACACGCGGAAAGTTCTGGAGAGCCGCTCGTTCACCGATGTTGTATCTGAAGCCCGCGACTTTGGTGTCTCCGGGTGCCGAGAGGTTGTCGTCACCGGTGTGTGCGTCGGCGCCTATGGTCCGGAATCGGGGAGTGGTGGTGAGGTGCTCGCGGATGTCCTCCGGGCCGTCGCAGCGCAACCAGGCATCGATCGTGTTCGCCTCTCCAGCATCCAACCGATAGAGGTGATTGACTCGGTCATCGATGCCTACGCATCCACGCCAGGCCTCTGTCCCCACCTTCACCTGTCGTGTCAATCGGGCGATGACACCATCCTCAAAGCCATGAACCGCCCCTATACGACGGCGTTTTACGAGGAGCTCGTTGCAAAGCTGCGTCAGCGCATCCCAGATGTCGCGATTACGACCGACCTCATCGTCGGCTATCCCGGCGAAACCGAAGCGTTTCACCAAAACACCCTGGCTTTTGCACAGCGCGTTGGTTTTCAAAAAACGCACGTCTTCCGCTACTCGCCGCGGCCACGGACAAAGGCCGCAGACATGGTGGATGATGTTGATGATGCAACAAAGAAGCGTCGCCATGCCGAGCTTCAGGCGGTTGTGGATGCATCCACGCGCAGCTTTGCCGCGAAGTACATCGGGCGTACGATGCCAGTTCTCCTCGAAAATTCTGAAGGCACCGCGGGAACACTGTCAGGCTTCACCACAAACTATATACGGGTGACTTGTACGGCTCCAAAAGCTCTCATCGGGAATGTAGTTAACGTTTCTCTTAATGCATTGACGAATGATGGAATCGCGGGGAATATTGTTGATGATTTGGATGTACTAATGGAAGCAGCCTCACCAAAACTGGCGCGGCAACCATTGGAGCTTCCTGTATTGACTTCCTCATGATGACCGAACCTGAAACCACCCCAACCTCAAACCCGATGCCTGCATCGCCACCTTCAGGCCAGCCACAGCCCCCTGCTGGCACATCGCCCGGGGTTCGCCTAGTCGCATTAGTAAATGAGGAACCAGAGGTCAATGAGCCTGCTTCGTCATCCGGGTTTGGCCTCGTCGATGCTTCTACTGCGGCACCCGCTGCTGTAACACAGGATGCAACTATCAACTACACCGGGCCTGAGCTTGTACCGCCGCCGCCACCTGATCCCGCATCCATTCTGGCAGCCCCTTCAGCGGTGGTTGTAGCGGTTGGCACTAGCATCGACCACACCGGTCCTGCGCTTGTTCCACCTCCGCCGCCAGATCCCGCATCCATCCTTGGAGCGCCCGGAATCGGCGCTCAAGCCAGAGCCACCATCTCAGAGCCCATCATCGCGCTCAGCAATGTCAGCGTTCAATATACAAATGGCGTAAAGGCACTTTCTGACATCGACCTGATGATTCCCCACGGTGATTTCGTCTTTCTGGTCGGAGCAACGGGAGCGGGTAAATCCACGATTCTCAAGCTGCTTTACATGGATGCACGCGCGACCAGCGGCCGTGTCTGGGTCAATGGCCGTGACCTGACAACCGCTAAGTCCAGCGATACACCTTATGTCCGCCGCAGAATGGGCATCATCCTCCAGGACTTTGGCTTGCTCCCGCGCCGCACCGTTTGGGAAAACGTCGCCTTCGCTTGCCATGTCATCGGGCAAAGCCGCCGGGAGACGCGAAAGCGTTTGCCGGAGGTGCTGGAGCGCGTCGGGATGCTACATCGCGCAGATGCCTACCCAAATGAGCTTTCCGGAGGCGAGCAGCAACGCGTCGCCATCGCGCGGGCATTGATCAACGACCCGCCACTCCTCGTCGCCGATGAGCCCACTGGAAGCCTAGACCCTAAAACCGGCGCCGAGATCATGGACCTCCTCGCGGAGACAGCTGCGCGTGGAACGACCGTCGTCGTCGCAACCCACGACAAATCAGCGGTCGACAGGCTGCAGAAACGTGTTGTAGCGCTTTCCGGCGGGCGTATCATCCGGGATGATGCGGTTGGTTCGTACGGCGTGGATGACCTGGAGGAAACAACTTGATCCGGTCCATCCCGTTTCTGATTCGTGAGGCCTATGTCAATCTGATGCGTCATGGCATCATGACCGCCGCCGCCATTTCAAGCCTTGCGGTTGCCCTTAGCCTCTGCGGCTCGTTCTTCATTGCCGCCTGGCAGGTGAGGCACCTTGCGCAGAAGACTGTGGATGCATTTGAGGTCCGTGTATTTTGCCGCGCCGACATCCCACAATCTGATCTTGGGCCGATCAAACGCAAGCTCCTCGATATCCGAGGCGTCAAACAAGTCATCTTCATCAGCCGTGAAGACTCCTTCAAGACCCAAATGAAAGCGATGCCGATTGACACAACCGGTATCCCAAATCTGTTCCCACATACACTTTTGGTAAAGCTTGATGATCCAAAGTCTGCAGCCGATGTCGCATTTCAGGCAAAGTCCTGGCACGGCGAGGTTGAAAGCGTGGATGTCCCCGAGGATGAGCTGCGCACCGTCGTACGGATTGGTGACTTTCTGCGTAACCTTGGCATCATCGGAGGCTTTCTGCTCGGTGGAGGTGCGCTCTTGGTCGTGATGAATACCATCCGCTTAAGTGTCCACGCACGTCGTCGTGAAGTCCACATCATGCGCATTGTTGGAGCAACCGCAGGCTTCATCCGCCTCCCGTTGGTTCTAGAGGGAATGATTCATGGGCTTGCCGGCGGAATGGCAGCCAGCCTCATTCTCTACAGCGCCGGATTTTATGTCCGCAAACTCACGGAGCCAATTCCCATCATCGTGATGTATGCCGCAAAGATCCCACCACTACCGGTCGGCGGCGCCATCATCGGTATGGGCGTGCTTTTGGGCGTGGTTGGGTCTCTGATGAGCCTACAGCGCTATCTGAAGATATAGCGACTAGACGATGTTTTGTGTGAAGTCTGGACGCTCTTTGAGACCGGACAGATAAAGCAACAGATCGCTGTACTGTTTGGCAACTGGCTGCCATGAAAAGAGCTCTTCTGCGCGGCGACGGCCATTCGCGCCGTATTCTGCGCGAAGCGCAGGTTGTTCGAGGAGCGTGCGGATTGCATCCGCGATCGCCGTTTCATCGCCTTCCGGAAAGACAATCCCGGCATCTCCGATCACATCGGGGATCGCGCCTGAATCGGACCCAATCACTGCGATGCCTGCAGCGCCGGCTTCTGCAATGACGCGGCCAAATTGCTCTTTCCAGTTACCAACGGTGCGACTTGGAAGCGCAAACACATCGAACGCACTCATGATCTCCGCGAGTGCGGTGTGGTCTTGATTGGGGAGGAAATGCACACGCCCAACAAGGTCATTTTGAGCAGCACGTGCAGCAAGGGCATCCTTTTGCGGACCGCCACCGACCAGCCAACAGTGGACTCTTTGTTCAGACTTAGCAACGGCGTTCAGGAGGTCCAGCAGACCCTTTTCTTCGACGAATCGCCCAGCGTACCCCACGATAAAGCGTTCATCCGGAATACCGAAGCGAACGCGGCTGATCGCACGGTTGCGCGGGTGGAACTGCGTTGAATCCACGCCATTAGGCAGCACGGCTGCTTCCCCGCGGTAGCCATAGGCCTTGGAAACATCCAGTGCTTCCTCACTCCGACCGACCAGATAATCAGCTTCGCGGCACGCATAATCCCAGAAATTGGAAAATGGCGGCGGCAGTTTTTTGTAGAGGTTTTGCTCTGTCTCAAGCAAGATTTTGGTCTTCGGAAATTCCTTGCGGATCAGCTGAGTCGCATGCGCACTCACCAGTGCCCAAGGCTCTTCCCAAATGTCCACAACATCAGGTTGAAAGCCATTCAGAATATGCCTCAGGCCCACATAGGTGTGCATGTGGGATCCGATTCCCGGTAACCACGGAAACATGACGGCATGGTCAGACATATTGAACAACGACGGGTGAGGGTGCTCGACGCCAGACCACTTGCCGTAGAAGCGCCAGGTACGAGGTGTGATGACCTTTAGTTCAACGGTTCCGAGGGCATGTAGGGCAGCGGCGCGCGGATGCCCCTCCACTGCTTTACGGCAGGAGTGACTGATGAGGAGGACGCGTGGTTTCCGCTGGAATCGTTGAGTCATAGGGTAACGGCAGTAGGGTGAGCTTAATTACAGACACATTATGTGGCTTCACCCTGATATCGCAAACCCAGAGTATCCTTCTCTTACATACGTTAATGGCCGGATTTTGGACTTTTCACACTAATTAATCATAAAAGGACAATTTGACCGGGCTAATCACAATTTCCAATGATTTATCAACGCAACCGTACGCGCCGCCCCTTGGATAATCTCGGGCTAATACACACAAGCAACCG
>JBEEMN010000135.1:0-5094 GCA_041192625.1 Armatimonadota bacterium | reverse complement strand
CTACGGTCAACATGCGATGCATCAGGTTGGCACCTTTACATTTGTCATTGCACTCTGCAGCTGCTCTAATGAAAGTCCTGAACCTGTACATCGATGCATCAGCACATATGGGATTGCCTCGATGATCACATCCGGTGTGACGTAATCCTTTTCAGCTCGCAGCCATGTAAGACTCTGTGCAATCCTCTGAAGCCAAAGCGCGGCTCTTGGAGAGAGCTGTGCGGTTGCTCCTAAGTGGAGGCGGATTGCTCGGATTACATCAACGATAAATGCTTGGACATCTGGATGTATGGACACTCTCCGAACTTCCAATGTCATCTCGAGCCACTCGTCAGAACGACAGACTGACACCAAGTGCGCCACAGGTTCGTCAATGATGTGCGACTGGAGCATACGAATTTCTTCATCACGTGTTGGCAGCTGCAAAGATATTCGAATGGCAAATCGATCAAGTTGCGCATCAGGAAGTGGAAAAGTCCCGGCCTGATCCATTGGGTTTTGTGTTGCGATTACAACAAATGGCTTAGGTAGCGCATATGTGTCTGATTCGACGGTGACATCGTTTTCGCTCATCGCTTCCAGGAATGCCGATTGTGTCCTTGGTGTCGCTCTGTTCAATTCATCGGCCAGCACGATATTGCTGAAGATGGGGCCTTGATGAAAGTTAAAGTCTCCTCGGTTGAAGTTGTAATAGCGTCCCCCGAGGACATCCCCGGGTGTTAGGTCAGGTGTGCATTGAATTCTTCGGGTTTCACCACCAAGTGACTGTGCTATCGCTTTTGCAAGTGTTGTCTTTCCAGTACCGGGTTTGTCATCCAACAAGACATGCCCCCCAGAAATCACGGTGGCGATGACAAGCTCGATCACCTGCTCTTTGCCCGGGAGGACGCTTGCAACGTTCTTAACGACTGACTGTGCAGTGCGTTGGAGATTAGATGTCACTTTGAACAACCGGATGGATTGTTAGACCGGAATTTGAAGAATCAAGTCCAGCTTGTAGAATCGCCTGCGCATTCCGTGAAACCAATGGGTTACAAACTCCTTGGATTGGAGCCCCGGTTTCAAGATGATTCACAAAATACTGTGGACCATTTTGATTGGGATATACAGGTTGTGCCACGTCAATCTCGGTAAAGGAATCCTTACCAGACAGGAGTAACAGTTTTCCGCGTTCAATTCCTATGGATGCAGCAGACCCATACGCAACTGGATTCCCGCCAAAGTATCCAGTGACTTGAGACCAGCTAGCTTCAGCAACGGCAATCGCAGCCTTGTACTTCATCGTTACAACGGCATTGTCATCACAAATCTCATAGTCTTTTGCGAGACGTCCACGGAGTCCAGTGACATCCGATGGAAGTCCCAAGTGATATGCCGCAATAACGGAGCCGTAGCAGCAATAGTCCATAAAGGCGCCCGCGCCGTTTAATTTTTCATCGTAAAGCCACTCAACGAATGCTGGATCGCAGCCAATTTCTTTAGGACCATTGTGGGCTGAGCGATATCGAATGTAATGAATCGTGCCAATCTCTCCAGCATCAATTGATGCATGAAAGGCTTGAAACAAAGGATTCCAAGCAGTTGGCCAGTTCACCATCAAGGAAAGTCCAGACTCCATAGATGCTGCGAGCATCCTGTCTGCATCCTCGAGGGTACTTGCCATTGGCTTTTCGGTGATGACATTACAGCCATTTGCAAATGCTTCTACAGCCAGGCGGGCGTGATGGGCATTTGGGGCGGCAATTTGGGTGATGTTTGCCTGTCCTTTGAGAGCTGTGTACATCGCTTCGGTCGATGGAAACACAGGAACATCCGGGTATTCCTTGGTAAACCGCTCAGTAAGTCGCGTATCGGCTTCGGCTACACCAATGATTTTAGCATTCGGCAAGTTTTGCCAATGAACGAGCTCACCCCAAATGTGATCGTGCGAAAGTCCAGCGATAACGACATTCCAGCGCATTTCACTCATAATTGTTGCCTCTACTCTGTACAACCTGATAATTTTGATATTGGACCGGAGCGGAACCTATCAGCCCAGGTGGTGAAATGGTAGACACGGCGGACTTAAAATCCGCTTCCGCAAGGAGTGCGGGTTCGAATCCCGCCTTGGGCACCATTCCCGGTCCACCTTCTCATTTACATATCATACGCCCAATAGGCCACGTGAACAGGTCAATCGCGGTAGACTGTACCATCGCAATTTGCGTGTGAAACTTCGTGAGGTGGCACTGTGGCGGTTACGTTCGACTCTTCAAAAGATACTGATGTGTTGGTTATTGGTGGCGGACCTGGTGGATATCCCGCTGCAATCCGTGCAGCGCAGCTCGGCGCGCGCGTAACCATTGTTGAAGCGGATAAGCTCGGGGGGACATGTCTGAACTGGGGATGTATCCCTACGAAGACGATGATCGCATCCGTTGCAGCGCTTCACACCCTTAAACATGCTGCTGATTTTGGATTGGTTGCAGAAAATGTAGGCTTCGACTTCACGAAGATTATGGCTCGCAAGGATGCCAACTTAAAGAAGCTCGTAGGTGGCATCGGCTACCTGATGAAGAAGAACAAGATTACGCACCTCCAAGGCTTTGCATCATTCGTCGACCGCTCTACGGTCCTCATAACGAAGCATGATGGAACAACACAAACGGTCACGGCAAACAATGTGATTGTTGCTACGGGATCTGTTCCGACAAAACTCCCGATTCCTGGTTTGGATGCAGCTGATATTTGGCATGCGAACCATGAAGCTTCGAAGCGCGTCGTCGATGGAACAATCGCTGAGGGTGCGATTTGGTCATCCAACGAAGCGGTCACAGCGAAGCGCGTTCCCGAACGACTTGTGGTTATTGGTGGCGGCGTTATCGGAGTTGAGTTCGCTTACACCTACGCTGGTCTCGGCAGCAAGGTGACTGTCCTCGAGTTTTTGCCACGCGTTATTGCGAACATGGATGCCGATCTCGGGACAGAGCTTGCCAAGATTCTAAAGAAGCAAGGCGTTGAACTGAAGACTGAGGTCAAGGTCACTGGAGTCACCGACAATTCCGACGGTGGCAAAACGGTAGCCTTTGAAGGCAAGGATGGCACTGTTGGATCAGTTGAAGCGGATGTCGTTCTTGTTGCAACAGGCCGTACACCGTTCACAGAAGGCCTCAACTTGGATGGAGTAGGGATCACCCTTGGGTCAGAAAAGGGTCGGCGCGCCATTCCTGTCGATACAAAGATGAAGACGCCTGTAGCGGGCATCTACGCAATCGGCGATGTTGTTGGTTCTGGGCTTGCGCACACCGCGACGGCTGAAGGTCTTGTTGCAGCTGAAAACATTTGTGGCCACGACGCTGAAATGAATTATCGTGCCATTCCATCCTGTATTTACACAGAACCTGAAGTTGCATCCGTTGGCCTCTCCGAAGAAGCTGCGCGTCAAGCGGGTTACGATGTTCAGGTTGGCACATTTACATTCCAGAACTTGGCTAAAGCAATGGCCATCAACGAGCGGGATGGTTTTGTCAAGGTTGTCGCAGACAAGAAGTACGGTGAGCTGCTAGGGTTCCATATTATTGGCCCTCATGCAACCGACCTTATTCACGAGGGCGTTGTTTCCATTCAGCTTGAGAACACCGTCAAAGAGTTAATGAAAACGGTTCATGCACACCCATCATTAGCCGAAGCGGTTGGTCAAGCTAACGAAGATGTCCTCGGAATGGCGATTGATAAAGGCTAAAGCACATCAAAGCAAGCGTTTGGACAAGGATTCTGTAGATGGGTGATGTTATTGGTGTTGTCCCTGTAGCTGGCTTTGGAAGCCGGCTAAAGCCTCTTACCAATCTCCTACCCAAGGAACTCCTTCCGGTTGGGCGCCACTTAATTGTGGAACGTGTCATTTCTGAAATGAAGTCCGCTGGTATTGTGGATCTAGTTTTTGTGGTGTCTCCGCCCAAGCTTGCGATTTTCGAAGCGATGTTAGGGCAGGGTGATGGATTAGGAGTCCGAATCCAATATGCCGTGCAAAACCATATGGGGGGACTAGCGGATGCCGTTTTGTGTGCGCAGCCGTTTGTCCCTTCTGATTGCAAAATGCTCATCGCGCTGGGGGATTCGTTTTTCTCTGGTGGCTTGGATGGTAGTGTTGTCAAGCGTATGTTAGACACAGAGGCAGATGGGGCGATAGCTACACGTGAAATCTCCCTCGACTTTGTCTCACGCTATGGAATCGTTGCCGTTAGTGACAAGACCAGTCTGATCTCACACATTGTTGAAAAGCCTAGTCCTGAAAATGCTCCATCGCGGAATGCTGTTTGTGCTCGTTATCTTGTTGATACTTCGATGTTTCAAATTATTCGTGATTCGACACCGACAGATGGTTCAGAACATCAACTCACCGGTTGCCTTAATGACTGGATTCAAGCTGGTCACACGATCGAGAGCATTCCCCTCGTGAATGGTGAGAAGCGTCACGATGTAGGTAACTTTGATACCTATTACGCTTCTGTTATGGAATTGGCTTTGGAAGAAGCAACCGACCGGCCGCAGCTGGAACGGATGTTAAAGGAGCAACTGCAGTGAAAGGCATTATTATCGCAGGCGGAGCCGGAACCCGGCTACGTCCACTTACGTATACGCGCCCTAAACCGCTGATTCCCGTCGTCAATCGACCATTCCTCGAATACCAAGTCGCTTGGCTTCGTAAGTATGGAATTGATGAAGTCATTTTTTGTACGAACTATATGTCCGATGCGATTGCGGCTCACTTTGGTGATGGAAGCAATTTTGACGGAATGTACACAACATTTTCAAGCTGTATCCTAACGGAAATCACTCAGCTGCAATCACACTGATCTCAACATTCACATTGCGGGGAAGTCCTTTGACAGCCACGGTTTCTCTTGCAGGGAAATCACCCTGGAAACAAGTGGCATACAGCTCGTTGACTGCTGCGAACAATGACATATCACTCAGGAATATGGTGGTTTTAACCACATGGGAGAAATCCATTCCGGCAGCTTTGAGCACGGCTTCCAGATTGCGCAACACCTGACGGGTTTCCTCTTCCAGGCTTTCAGTGCGCATGGCTCCGGTGGCGGGATCAATCGCGAT
>JBEEMN010000134.1:0-5098 GCA_041192625.1 Armatimonadota bacterium | reverse complement strand
CAGTGGTATCCCCTCCGATGGTGTTCAGCCGGCGGATGGCTCGGGGTTATCGATGTGGAATACGACGACGGCGGAGGCAACCGTTGCGCTGTTAAAGGCGATGTCAGAGTCGAAAGCATTTCGGGATGCCCTTCCGGTTGGCGGCATCGATGGCACCCTCAAGGCACGCTTTCCTGCTCCCGAACACCGCGGAAAGGTAATCGCGAAAACCGGCACCCTCTCGGTGGCCAGCTGTCTCAGTGGTTACGCGCTGACAACCAAGGGCGAAACAATCATCTTCAGCATTTTGATGAATCATTTTGATCGCAAAGCAGGCAGTGCCGCCGCGCGCCGCGCACAGGATGACATCGTCCGCTACCTGCTCAGCCTCTAGGGTTCTTCGGTAGGAGCGACATGGCCAACGACCATTTTGCGCTTGCCCTCGATGATCATGAAGTAATCACGCTCAACTGGCTTGCCAGCCTTATCGGTAAGCATCGCGTCCATCCAAGTCGTAAACGTCGATGATGAAATCCGATACGACGCGAGCACGGCAGGAAACTTGTCTGGTTCGTAGTCGACATTAATGCCTTTGCGCGTGTCGTCATACGCATCCATCGGCTCCATCTGACGGTTATTGATTTTGCCTTCTGTCTGTATTTGAAAATCGGCATTGTACTCAACACCGGCATCCAAGTTTTCACGCGCAATGCCTAGAGCCATCGCTTCGTTGTAAAGCTCCATCCGCGCACGGGAATAGGCAAAGTAGTCGTGCGTCACAATCACTCCCCAGACGACGTTGCACGCTGCGATAGCCACAGCACCCCAGCGTAATGATTGGAACCGGGGAGCATCGGTGATAGGGGCGATGTGCGCCGCCATCACGAACGGGACAATCAGCAAGAGGTAGCGATCAAACATGTTGTTGAGTGCCAGCCATGGCACCAAGGAAACGCACTGAACAAAGACAAATGCAATCAGGACAAGTGAGAGAATGGTCGATGGATCAGCTGCCTTACGGGCTTTAAGCTGCGTGCCTAAGCCACGAAACTGGTTTGCAAGCAGCGCCAGCGAGCATACATTTCCAATGACACCAAGCATCATCCAGATGTAGCCAAGGTTTGGAACTGATACTCGGTCCCCAAAGCCATGAACGCCTCCGACAACGACGCCCATGGTGGTCCAGTATTGGCCATAAACGGTGAGCCGGAAGATGGGAGCGAACATTTCGATATGACGTGCGGTCATCGGCAAGATGATAAAGACCAGCAGCCATGCGAGCACAAGACCTGCCATCGGCCAAGATGGCTTCCGAAGCTGAAATCCGAGCAAGACGGCCGGGAGCACAAGGAGGCCGGATGTAATTCCAAACTTGACCATGAACTTAATCGTGATGTCCGGCCATCCGATAAACGTAAGAAGCCCTGCAACGGGATGAACCGGGACGGCATACGGCAGCTTGCCAATGAGGGCAACGGCAAGTAAACCGGCAGCAATGATGACCGCGGCACTGGGGATGAGAATGCTCCGCCACGCTGGACGGAATCCGCTGATGATAAGCATCGCGACACCGAATGGCAGAATAACATTCTGGCGATTCAGGGCAGCAAGGAGCGCAAATGCGGATCCGATGATGACCTTTTTCCGCAGCGTCGATGGATCTTCAGGGCTACGTAACGCTTCAGCGAAAAACGTCCATGCGATGAGACACAGCGCCATCGTAGGTACATCGGTTAGGAAGGATGGTCCTGCCGCGAGGATCATCGGGGTTCCCATCACGGCTGCCCACAGCGTTACAGCAGCGAACACCCCGGCTCCTGCCGCTCTGAGGAAGCGATAGAGAAACCCCGAAGCGATGCCAGTTGAGACAATGCCAACCCAGTGGAGGATGCCGTATTTAAATCCAAACACCTTGATGATGGCTGCACCGATTACCATTTGTGGCAGCATCAGGGGCGTTCCCCACCCGTTCAGCTGGATGCGACCTGTTTTGCTAAATGCATCCGCGAGCCGTGCATAGGAAAACTCATCGTTCATGGGGGCATCAATTACCCCACCGCCAAGCAGGAGCATCACAACGACGGGAATGACACCAAGAACCCAGACGAGACTTCGCTCACTATTGCGATGCATTGGTGCAACTGACATAGCTATCCCTCTTCCACATCACTATCTGGTTGGAGCTTCACCGCGATTGCGTAGAGCTCCCGGCGACCAAGGCCGGTTTTGTTTGCGACTTCACGTGCCGCTTCTTTGGTTGACTTCCCAGCAAGCATCGCTTCGAGAAGTAATGTCTCCACCGCGACCTCCGCTGGCCGCTCAGGAACTTCTCCGGTTCCACCTTCGATGATGATGACGCACTCGCCCCGTGGCGGTTCTGCCTTGTAGTGTTCCGCACACTCAGTCAGCGTTCCGCGGATGAATGACTCGTGAAGTTTTGTAACTTCACGGGCAACCACGGCCTGTCGGTTCGCCCCAAACGCCTCGGCAAGCTCAGCAAGCGAGTCCGCAAGGCGGTGTGTGCTCTCATAGATAACCATCGTCCGACGCTCGATGGCAAGTGCAGCGAGGCGCTCCTTGCGATCATTCGTTTTTGGGAGGAAACCTTCGAAGGTGAACTGCCCTGTTAGGAGGCCACTGGCACTGATGGCGGCAATCGCAGCGCAGGCACCAGGAATGGGTTCCACGATGATGCCACAGTCGATGGCTGCCCGCACAAGCTGTTGCCCGGGGTCGCTGATACAGGGTGTCCCCGCATCCGATACCAGAGCGACATCGTTTCCCTGCGTCAGCAACGTGATCAGGTGAATGATGTCTTCCTGGCCAGAGTGTGCGTGATGGCTGATGAGGCGGGTGTCGATATCAAAGTGGCGAAGGAGTTTGCCGGTTACGCGGGTGTCTTCTGCGGCGACGATGTCTGATTCGCGGAGAATACGCAGCGCCCGGACGGTGATGTCCTCAAGGTTGCCGATTGGTGTGGCCACGATACGAAGACGCCCCAGAC
The DNA here is from genome assembly GCA_041192625.1 of Armatimonadota bacterium. Classification (GTDB taxonomy): domain Bacteria; phylum Armatimonadota; class Armatimonadia; order Armatimonadales; family Armatimonadaceae; genus CAIRTT01. Next base: position 2,115 of record JBEEMN010000134.1, on the reverse strand, counting down.
GTGATGATTTCACATCCAGGGCGTCCGTCTGAGTTGTCTTCCGGCTCACTTCTTTGGCGCTGGCGCAGGGGTTGGGGCCGGCGTTGGGGCGGCAGCTTTCTGCTGCTGCTTTTGGAGCGCCTGTTGGCGCTTTGTCATTTCCTGATTTTTCAGCAGCGCACGTGTCTCGTTTTCCTTGTCACCAATCTGGCGATAGAGGTCTCCGAGCTGCTTCCATTGATCAGGGGATGAAAGAGCAAGCTTTTCAATTTCCTGAAGCTGTTCCTTGACGGAGTCCTTCTTGCCGGTCTTGACAAGAAGGGCAGCAAGTTTGAAGCGCGTCTCTGGGAGGTTACGACCACGGAGCGCCAGTTCGAGCGCCTTGACAGCATCATCGAGCTTACCAAGCTGTTCGTAAATGCCAGCCTTGCGTAGCGGAACGGAACCTAGTGGGTCTTCAGATGCTGGAATCTTGTCCAGTTCAGTCAATGCCTCAGCGAGCTTGCCGTTTTTGTTTGGCCCACCAGCCTCACGGATGGCCATCGCGGCACGCATCCCGGGATCGAGGATCTCAACGGTCAGTTTTGGCTGTTCGGCGGCGATGACTTCTCCGACCTTAGCTTGCGCGATACGGTCGACGTATTGCTGAACGTACTTGGCGCTCTCTTTGTCAAAGTCCTTAGGGAGGGTCTTGCCGGGGCGCTCACCCTCGAGCTTGACGATGTGGTAGCCGTAGGTAGTTTTCACCAGACTTGGATTGACCTTACCGAGACCCGCGGCAAGGGAACCCTGTGTAAACTCAGGGACGTACTGCGAACCCGGTGCCCAGTCGTAGAGACCGCCCTTAGCCTTGGAGCCGGGGTCATCGGAGTTTTCCTTGGCCAGCTTCGCGAGGCTTGCAGGGTCCTTTACGGCTTCCGCAAGAACCTTTTCGGCTTTTGCCTTCGCCTGGTCATCCGGGAGTCCACCGGGTCCGGACTTGATCAGCACGTGGCGGACCTGAATGTCGGAGTAGGTGCGCTTGACGTAAGCGGCATCGATGTTCGCCGGCGGAGCAACCTTCGCTTTGAGCCCGTTGTAGTAGAGCTCATTACGCAGCTGGTCAGCTTCGATCACATTTTGTTTGAGGACTGAAATCGAAGAATCCGGATTCATTTTCTGGAGAGCTTCTTCGACAGTGCGGTCATCTGACTTTGGATCAATGCCGAGCTGGGATGCGATTGCGGAGCGGACACTTTCATTCCACTTTTTGTCCCGCATCTCTTCGATCTGCGCATCGGTGACTTCAACGCCAGCCTTCTTGGCTGCCTGCACAATGGCCTCACGGCCCTTGAACTGTTCAACCAGCATCAAGCGGTACATGTCCTGAATCTCAGGTGTTGGAGAGCCGGCCATGCCACGCATTTGCTGCTCCAGCTGACGATCGAGCATCGACTTGGTGATCTTGGTTCCACCGATTTGCGCAACGGCCTTTTCATCATCCGCAGCACGCTTTGCAGCACCGCCACCGATATTGGCTCCGAGTCCACTGTAGACGACACCGATTAGCAGGGGCACCGCAAGCACTGCGATGACCTTTGTTCCGTGCTTCTCGACGAAGCGCTTCATAGCCATGATGGACATGTGAAATCTCCTCATCCGCCTCCCGGCGGACATAACCCTCTATTTTGCGGCGAATGGGAGCATTTCGCCACGCATCGAAGGAATGGGTTTTACTTGTGTATGTGCGCTAAGGACGAACGAGTCGTTGTTTCAGCAATGTTGCCGACTAGTTTCCAGTAGATTTTAATGAAAGTTCAGATCCCAAAATGCTAACGGCGAATGGGAGCATTTCGCCACGCATCGAAGGAATGGGTTTTACTTGTATATGTGCGCTAAGGACGAACGACTCGTTATCCCAGCGATGTTGCCGACTAGTTTCCAGTAGATTTCAATGAAAGTTCAGATCCCAAAATGCTAACGGCGAATGGGAGCATTTCGCCACGCATCGAAGGAATGGGTTTTACTTGAGTATGTGCGCTAAGGACGAACGAGTCGTTGTTTCAGCGATGTTGCCGACTAGTTTCCAGTAGATTTCAATGAAAGTTCAGATCCCAAAATGCTAACGGCGAATGGGAGCATTTCGCCACGCATCGA
>JBEEMN010000133.1:0-6324 GCA_041192625.1 Armatimonadota bacterium | reverse complement strand
GCGGACACTTGCTTATTTTCAGACAGGTGTTCAGCCTGACTGGAAAGAGGATGACACACCGGTAACCGTGGCCGACCGTGAAGCTGAGCGCGTCCTCCGGGATCGCATTTTGGCGTCATTTCCAGACCATTCGATTCTCGGAGAAGAAGAAGGCGAGTCGACGGGAAGCGCTCCCTACCGCTGGGTCTGTGACCCAATCGATGGCACGAAAGCCTTTGTGAGCGGCGTTCCGCTATACGGTACGTTGATTGGTGTCGAACACGAAGGACGCATTATCGCCGGCGCAATCTATCTTCCAGCACTGGATGACATGATTTGTGCGGCGGATGGCTTGGGTGCTTATTGGAATGGTCGCAAATGCAGCGTGTCGACCAACCGCGACCTTTCAAAGTCTGTGGTGACCTGTTCGTCCATTGTTCGTTCGCAACAACGCTCAGATGCGTTTGAACAGCTGTCCAAGGCGACATATCTCCAGCGAACCTGGGGGGATGCCTTTGGCTACGCTCTCGTTGCGACGGGCCGGGTAGATATCATGCTTGATCCAGTCAAGAGCCCATGGGATGTTGGACCAATGCCCGTCATTTTGCGAGAAGCCGGCGGACTTGGGACAACGTGGACGGGCGAAGAAGACATTTACGGACGTGACTTCGTTGCGGCGAACCGCCATCTCCACCCACAGGTGATCGACATCCTGAAGCACGGCTAATCACAAATGCTTCCGGACATCAGAACACCCCTTCCGGGACCTAAGAGCCGGGCACTTGCTGCCCGGCTTCGCTCTGTCGAAGCGCGTAATGTGACTTTTCTCCCTGAGGATGATTCCTTCCCTGTCTTCTGGGAATCCGGGGATGGCTGCCTAATCACAGATGTCGATGGCAACCGCCTATTGGACATGACAGCTGCGTTTGGAGTGAGTGCTCTTGGTCACGGAACGACGGCGGCAACGGATGCTATCGCCAAACAGAGTAACCATCTTCTGCATGGAATGGGAGATGTGCATCCATCGCTTGCCAAGCTCGAGCTTTGTGAGCAGCTGAGCCAGCTAAGTGGACTGGCGGATGCCAAAGTCCTGCTGGGTACAAGCGGCGGTGATGCCGTAGAGGCGGCCATCAAGTCAGCTATTTTGCGAACGGGAAAACATCGAATCATCGCATTCACGGGTGGCTACCACGGCTTAAACCTTGGAGCGCTCAACGCAACGGCCCGTGCAGATTTCCGAATGCCGTTTCAGCGTCACTTGGCGGACTTTGTCACACACTTGCCATATGGAGAACCGATTCAAACGCTTCCGGCTGACACAGCTGCTGTTTTGGTCGAGGTGATTCAGGGCCGTGGTGGCGTACGTGAAGTTTCTACAGAGTGGCTGACGAACCTACGATCCCTCTGCGATTCTACAGGTGCTCTTCTGATCGTGGATGAAGTCTTTACAGGCTTTTGGCGTACAGGTGAAGTGTTTGCACATCGGCATCATGGAGTAACACCGGACATCATCGCCTGTGGGAAGATTCTCGGCGGCGGGATGCCAATCTCTGCGTGTATTGGCACTGGTGATGCGATGTCAGGCTGGCCAGTTTCAACCGGTGAGTCAATACACACATCAACGTTTCTCGGGCATCCCGGTGGCTGTGCTGCGGCATCGGCGACCCTAAAGGCGCTAGATGCTATGGATGCCAGGACTACAGTCACCAGCCTAGGTACATATCTTCGAAACCATTTGGATGTCCTAGCGATAAAGCATGCTGGCAAAATCACGGACATCCGTGGCAAGGGGTTGATGCTTGGCATCCAGATGGACGTTCCCGGTGCGGCAGTTACCCTCAGTGATGCGCTTTTACAGCGAGGAATTATCACGTTACCGGCGGGTAATGGGGATGTTCTTGAGCTCACACCGCCATTTGTTGTCGGGGAAGCCCAACTCGACTTTGTCGTGAGTGCCATCGACCAGACGCTAACCGCATAAGCCCTGCTTCTGATATCGTAGGCATCATGCAAGGTTCACAAAATCCGGCGATAGACCAAGCTTCGATGCGGGCATTGACGCAAATGGCGGATGCCTACAAGGCATTGAAGTCGTTCCGATGCCAGCTCATGACGCGGGCTACGCTTGCGGATAAAGAAGAGGTTTCAACAGGAACCGTCGTCATTCAGCGCCCTGGAAGCATTGCGATCAAAACTGAATCCGACCGGGCAGTGACCATCGCTGTGAACCACGGGACCGAGCGGATGACGCGAACGGCTGGCGCAACCCGGCGGATGCGTGGAGAGGCTTCGGCCAAGGGTTTGAAGGCTGGCCTCGATGCATCACGGGCATTTGTAACCCCCATCTTCCCATTGTTGATGACGACCCCTGATGCCGCAGGCAAACTCATTCCCGGCACAATGCTTCGCGCTGGTCAAGGTACACCAACATCGCTCGATGGTGTCCGCTGTGATGTTTATGCATTTGAAGCGCGAAGTCCATACGGTGTAGCAAGGTTTGTCTTGACAATCGGCCAGCGTGATCGGCTGCTGCGCAAGCTGGACCTGTCCACGCCAGGGCCTGGTGGACAGTTATCACTGAGTGAAACGTACAGCAAACTCCGCATCGATGAACCAATTGCCGCAGCCGAGTTCACTGCTGCTCTGCAGGGAAAGTAGACAACCTATGCGCTCAAACGAACGTGTCTTGACAATGCTTGCAGCCGCTTTCCGGCGACGCAAGGGCTACCACGTTGACATCACTTTTCAGTTCACACAGCCAGGCGTCCCCGACTTTCAGGTAGGTGGTAGCTTGGATGTTGTCTTTCCTGGGAGCCTCCTGTTTACTACAGCATCGAAGGAAGGCTTGGTCACGGCTGCCACGACGGACGCAAAGAGCTTTACCCGACTGAACTTCCCAAAGAGTGAAGCGATGGTCACACAAATGTTGCCATCAAGGTCACGTATTTCGCGCTGCCTTGCTGCGACATCGATGTTTGACGATGGGCTGTCCGATATTCTCGCAGGGTTGATGCCGTATGGCGGTGATATCTCTCTGGTACGCGATGCAGGAACAGCCAGCGTTAATGAGATTCCGTGTATTGGCTATATTGTTGATGTCGGCAAGAAAACAGCGATCCCGTCATCGGTAAGTGTGTACATTGGTAAATCTGATCAGCAGCTCTACCGCTTTATCTCAGATCATCCCACCGTCAAAGGCGCCCAGCGCACGGTCACTTTCGGTGCAGCTAAGGATATATCAGCACTCCCTATCGCTCCAAAAGTTTCGGATAAGGGAATGCAGAAAATGACTGCAGAGCCAGAATTCGGCGGCACCGTTGTCATCGGGAAAATGGCACCTCCACTGGTTGGAACAACCTTATTGGGTAAGCCTTTCGATCTGGATACTCCCACTAAGGCTAAGGCACGCATCGTTCACTTTTGGTCGATGAACGATAGCAACAGCTGTCTGCAGATCGTCGACATCAACCAAGCCATCACGCCGTTTCCAAAGGGAACAGTGCAAGTCATCTCCGTGTGTCTGGATCATGTACAAAACCCTCAGCAGTTACGGGCACTGTGGAAACGGTCGGGAGCAACCTGGCAAACGATTGTAGATCCGCTTGGCCCAGACTCCGATGCGGCACGCACTTGGAGAACCGACACCCCGGGCGGCATCGTGATCCTGAGCCGCTCTGGTAAAGTCCAAAGTATTGGACAACGCTCGACGGACATCACGGATGCCGTTAACGCAGCTATGCGCATGCCATGATTTCACAGCTCGTGATTCGTGGGTACCGCTCCGTTCGAAATGTGCGCCTCAATCTTGGACAGCTGAATGTCCTGACGGGCACAAATGGCTGCGGGAAGTCGAATTTGTACCGCTCCCTGATGCTCTTACACGGGTCGGCAAATGGCCGCTTCTCAGAGATGATTGCCGAAGAAGGTGGGATGCCATCCGTTTTGTGGGCAGGTCAGTCCCGCGGAAACGGACCTGTTCAAATGGAAATATCGGTTTCCTTTGACAATGGTTTGAACTATAGTTTTGCCTGCGGCCTCCCCGATAAGAACTCTGTTCCAGAAGTGTTTCGCCGTGATCCACAGATCAAGCGGGAGCAGATTTCGATCAATAAGTCGGTGATGGTCGATCGCAGTATCAATGGAGTCAGTCTGCGCGCCAGCGATGGCGAAAAGGTTCACTTGCCGATGTCTCTATCGGCATCTGAGTCGGTGCTTGCTCAGATTGTTGATCCAGAACGCTTTCCTGCGATTACCAACACAAGGAATGCGTTTGCATCGTGGCGGTTTTATCACGGCTTCCGCACCGATGAAGCAAGCGACATCCGCCAGCCACAGATTTGTAGCTTCAGCCCAGTGCTCTCCGCCGATGGTAAAAATGTCGCATCCGCAGTGCTGACGATTAGCGAGGTCGGTAATCGCGATGCGTTTGACCGCGCTGTCTACGATGCCCTTGGCGGGAGCCGGGTTGTTGTAGAAGTCGATGCATCGAACCGTGCGCGCATCCAGCTCTTGCAGCGAGGCCTTTCACGTCCACTGGAAGCATCCGAGCTCTCCGATGGCACGCTTCGCTACATTTGCCTCCTTGCAGCGCTGCTTTCTCCGCGTCCACCGAAGCTTATTGGCTTAAACGAGCCTGAGACAAGCCTCCACCCGGATGTCCTACCAGCTTTGGCGCGCCTGATCGCAGATATTGCCAAGCAGACCCAGGTTTGGATGGTAACGCATGCGTACCGCCTCGCCGAGGATGTTACATCTAGGTTTGGTACCCGGCCTGTCGGTCTCGTCATGCGGAGCGGTGCAACTGAGACACAAGAAATAGCCGGGCTGTATGGCGCCCGGCTGGATGGTTTATCTGACGAAGAGCCTGAAACCGACTAGAAGCCCGTTCCGGATGATCCTTTGTACAAGATCACGGGAGGCTCAGGCAGACCATTCACTTTCTGCTTTAAGCGTTCATCCCGAACTTTTGCGACAAACCCAGGAACGGCGTGCGGAGGCGTTGCAGGAACACGGAAGACATCTGCAAACAAGTCCCAGAAGAGATCCATGTCATGTGACAGGTCAAAGACCATCACGCCCTGCCGCAGATCGTTCTTATCGCGGCCCTTGAACTTGTCCAGGGATATTCCGGCATAGACAAGCGACTGATCGTTTACGGCACGGTTAGAAAACTGTCCCGCAGCTTCTACTGACTCCCCAACCGAAATGCCCTGCTCAGCAGCATCACGCATGGACCCAATTGGGTAATAACACCCAGTGATGATTAGGTCCACCAGATTCGCCCAGCCAGTGCGGCGGAAAGAATCGGTGTGGAAGCGAAGACCAACCTGGAGGTCATCCGCGGCCCAGTTTCCACCGACTTCTGGGTAATCGGGATACCAGGAACCAACATAGGTCCCAACCTGCATCGTTGGACGTTCTGTTTTGACGGTTTTAACCGTTTCTGCCAGCCAGTTGCGGAGTGTAAGGGCACGAAACGTTAGCCACGCATCGTAGAGGGGCCCTGGGACAACGCGACGTTGAAGCGTTGGCCATGCGACTTCCCAGCGGAAGATGTCACGTGGCCAGTCAACCGGCTTTTGCATCCACTTTTCAAACTCCACCCGCGTGGAGTCTGACATGTCTGCATTGATACTTGCAAAGCGTAGACGATCATCAAACAGGATGCCATCGATATCGTAGTTATGCGCTACTTCTATCAGGAGATTCCGCAGCCGGTGGCGAACGGCGGGGTAGAGCGGATTCATCATCAAAGGAATCTGACGATCAGTACGCTTCCCCATCGGGATGAACGCAGGCCGGACCAGCATTTCTACGACGACGCCGGCCTTCATCTTTTCTTCAACAAAGAGCCCGGCGGCTGAGCTGAAGCCTACGATGAGATTTGAACCCACGGGCAATTGAAGGACCGCCGGATTGAAATTCGCCGCCTTAAACTGTGCCAACACCTTATAGCTATTATCAACAAGTGCTATTACCGCACCATCGGCAAGTTTTGGAAGTTTGCTCGCATCCGTGTACAGCGCCAAATCATCCAGCTGGCGTGGCGGCTGATTCACCCGGTCGCTAAGGAGATAGGCTGATTCTTCTTCGCCATCCACCCGGATCCGCAGCTCAGGCTCACAGAGAACTGTCTGCCATTCAGGTCGCTTCGCACCCGGTCCGCGCTCTGGAAAATGTGAATGCCCTTCGGAAAAAGCATTCATGCTGACAAACAGCGACAGCTTGTTTTCGCGAGCCTTTGCGAGCATCACCGCCAGCGGATCAAACTCCTTTGGCAGCGTTCTTCCCTTCCACTCGGTCATTTTTGGAGCGATCTGCGATGGATAGAGCACTTCACCAACA